>NZ_JVEL01000424.1:0-856 GCF_001076875.1 Serratia sp. 506_PEND | reverse complement strand
GGGGTGAACACCGATTCAGGGGGAAACAGCACGAGCGGCGCCGGTGGCGGCGGTGTCCGTTCCGCGCAGGAGGCCAAGAACAGCACCAGGAGCAGTGCGGCGGGCGCACTCATCATTTTTAATGGCAACCTGATATTTCCTCTGGTAGTTTTCGCCCTGCTGGCGCAGCTGCTGCTCTCTCCGTTGCTGTTCTGCCATCATTGCGCGATTACGGGCGTCATCCGCGCGCAGTGTGGTGATCAGCCCTGCCTGCTGCGCCAGCGTCTTTGTCTGCTCTGCAACCTGCTGGCGTGCCAGCGCCAACCGGTGCGACAACAGCGAGCTGTAACCGCCGAGGCAAATTGACGCCAGCAGCAGGAGCAGCATTCCCCCTCCGGCCAGTTTTGAGAGCCAGGCGCTCATTTGTCTAATCCCCAGCAAGCCAGCTCGGCCTCTTGATCGCGCCGCAATATCTGCCCGTAGCAATTGTTCGAGCGGATACGGCAATCACGGCCTGCGTCGTATATCCAACGGCGGATTTCGCGGCAGGCGCCAATGCGGTCACCAGCGTTGAGCCTTTTGTAAAAGGTGGAGGTGAAGCACTTGCCGGGGCCGATGTTCCAGGGACAGAACGAGGCGATACCGACTTTTTGCGGTTCTGTCAGCGTTACCTTGACGTTGCGATCTACCCAGTCGAGCGCCTTTTTCTGCTCTGCTGTGTCAATCTGCCTGCACTGCTCGGCGGTCAGGCGCTGGCCCTTCACAACCTTGTGGCCGTTGACCATCGTCACGCCGCCGCAAATTGTCCAGATGCCGACACCGTCCTGGTATGCAGTCAGGCGCTGGCCTTCTTTCTCTTCCTGAAACTGCGACATCA
>NZ_JVEL01000423.1:0-642 GCF_001076875.1 Serratia sp. 506_PEND | reverse complement strand
CCGGCATGCGGCGGCACATTCCCTGTCGGTGCTGGTTGAAGGTGAAACGGGTTCCGGAAAAGAGGTAGTGGCGCAGCTGGTGCATGAATGTTCCTCCCGTGCCGGGCAGCCGATGGTCGCGCTGAACTGTGCGGCAGTCCCCGAAAACCTGATTGAAAGTGAACTTTTCGGCTGGCAGAAAGGCGCGTTTACCGGCGCCCACAGCCATAAAGAGGGGCTGATTGCACGGGCGAATGGCGGCACGCTGTTTCTCGATGAGGTGGGCGATATGCCCCTTGTCATGCAGGCCAAACTGTTACGCGTGCTTGAAACCCGTCAGTACCGCCCGTTGGGTGGTGATAAGGAGCAGTATTCCGATTTTCGGGTGGTGGCTGCCACGCATCATGCGCTCAGGCAGCGCGTTACCGACGGGCATTTTCGCCAGGATCTGTACCACCGTCTTTGCCAGAGCGAGATCCTCGTTCCGTCCCTGCGTGAGCGTCCTGAAGATATTCCGCTCTTGTGCCGCCATTTTATTGCGACTTTCAGCCAGCGCGACGATAAACATCCTGGTGACATCAGCCTGACGTCGCTCAGGCAACTGCTCGGCTATTCGTTTCCTGGCAATATCCGTGAGTTGCGTAACATGACAGAGGTCGCCTG
>NZ_JVEL01000422.1:0-308 GCF_001076875.1 Serratia sp. 506_PEND | reverse complement strand
GGTGATAAGGAGCAGTATTCCGATTTTCGGGTGGTGGCTGCCACGCATCATGCGCTCAGGCAGCGCGTTACCGACGGGCATTTTCGCCAGGATCTGTACCACCGCCTTTGCCAGAGCGAGCTGGTTGTGCCGCCCCTTCGTGAACGTCCTGAAGATATTCCGCTGTTATGCCGCCATTTTATTGCCGCTTTCAGCGAGCGCGATGATAAACATCCCGGAGGCATCAGCCTGGCATCACTCAGATGTCTGCTCGGCTATACGTTTCCGGGCAATGTCCGTGAGTTGCGTAACATGACAGAGGTCGCCTG
>NZ_JVEL01000421.1:0-31089 GCF_001076875.1 Serratia sp. 506_PEND | reverse complement strand
GCATCACGTAGAAACCGCTCAGCTGTTTGCTGTTGGCCGACAACAGACGTTCGGTCGCCAGGAAGATCCAGGGCGCGTCGGCCCAGATGCGATCCTGCGCGTCCTGATACAATTTCTGCTTCTCGGCGCGATCGGTGGTCGCCAGCGCGTCGGTCAGATCCTTGTCCACCTGCGGATTGCTGTAGAACGCGGTGTTGAACTGCTTCGGCGGCGCCGCCTGGGTAGAGAACAGCGGCGACAGCGCCCAGTCCGCTTCCCCGGTCGAGGCCGACCAGCCGGTGTAGAAAAGCCGCACGCCGGTGTCTTTCACCCCGACGCTCTCCACCTGCGCCGCGCGCTGCCCGGCGTCCATCGCCGTCACCGTCACTTTCACCCCCACCTGCGCCAGCTGCTGCTGGGTGAACTGCAGCACTTTCTGCGCGGTGCTGTGGTTGTGGGAAGACCACAGCGTGGTGGTGAAGCCGTTCGGGTAGCCGGCCTCTTTCAGCAGCTCGCGCGCCTTGGCCGGATCGTACGGCCACGGCTTATAGCGGGCGGCGAAATCGATCGCCGGCGGCACCGGTCCTTCCGCCGGCACCGCGTAGCCGGCGAACGCCACCTTGATCAGCGCGTCCTTGTTAATCGCGTAGTTCAGCGCCTGGCGCACCTTCGGGTTGTCGAACGGCTTTTGAGTGACGTTCATGCTGATGTAACGCTGCAGGATCGACGGCGCGGCCACCACGTCCAGCTTGGCGTTGCCTTCCAGCACCTTGGCCTGCTCGTAAGGGATCGGGAAGGCGAAGGTCGCCTCGCCGGTCTGCAGCATCGCCGCGCGGGTGTTGTTATCCACCACCGGGCGCCAGGTGATGCTGTCGAGCTTCGGCAGCCCCGGCTGCCAGTAGCCGTCGAACTTCTTCACCTTGACGAAATCGGTCTGGTTCCAGGTCACGAACTGATACGGCCCGGTGCCCACCGGGTGGAAACCGATTTCCTTGCCGTATTGCTTCAGCGCCGCCGGGGAGATGATCACCGCCGCCGGATGCGCCAGGTTGTTGACGAACGCCGAGAACGGCGCCTTCAGCACGATCTTCACCGTATTGGCGTCCACCGCTTCGGTTTTGTCGATCATCTTGAACAGGTTGTAACGCTTGAGGTGGCTGTCCGGGTTGCTGGCGCGATCGAGGTTGATCTTCACCGCCTCGGCGTTGAATGCGGTGCCGTCGTGGAATTTAATGCCCTGGCGCAGTTTGACGGTATAGGTCAAGCCGTCTTTGCTGACCTCATAGCTGTCCGCCAGCACGTTCACCAGCTTCATGTCCTTGTCGAAGCCGAACAGCCCCTGATAGAAAGACTTGGCCACCGCCTGCGACAGCGTGTCGTTGGCGTCGTAGGGATCGAGGGTGGTGAAGTTGGAGGCCACGGCGATCACCGCGTCCTTCGCCGCCCAGACCGGGCCGGTTCCCGCCGCCAGCAGTACGGCGGCCAACAGCGCATTGCGTTTGAATGTGTGCTTCATGTCGCTTGTCTCTCCTGAGGTCTTTAAAAAGCACCGGCGATCGGGTGGCGGGCGACAAAGTGCCCGGCGCCAACCTGCACCAGCGGTGCGGTAACGGGTTCATCGCCCAGTGCGCGCACCGGGCTGGGGATCTCATCGGCCGGCAGCGGCTGCCGTTTGTGAGCATGTGCGGGATCGGCCACCGGCACCGCCGCCATCAGCTTGCGGGTATAGGGGTGCTGCGGATTGTCGAACACCGCCTGCCGCGGGCCGATCTCGACGATCTGCCCGAGGTACATCACCGCCACCCGGTGGCTGATGCGCTCCACCACCGCCATGTCGTGTGAAATGAACAGAAAAGCAATGCCGAACTCACGCTGCAGATCGAGCAGCAGATTGACGATCTGCGCCTGAATCGACACGTCCAGCGCCGAGACCGCCTCGTCGGCGATCACCACTTTCGGGTTCAGCGCCAACGCGCGCGCGATGCAGATGCGCTGACGCTGACCGCCGGAAAACTCGTGCGGATAGCGGCGCGCATGTTCCGGCAACAGGCCGACGCGTTCCAGCAGCCAGGCCACCCGCCGTTCCGCCTCGCGGCCGCGCATCACGTTATGCACCAGCAGCGGCTCCATGATGGAAAAACCGACCGTCAGGCGCGGATCGAGCGAGGCGTAAGGATCTTGAAAGATGAACTGAATATCGCGCCGCAGGTGCTGCAGCGCCGATCCCTTCAACCGATCGATTCGCCGCCCGGCGAAGGTAATGGTGCCGCTCTGGCTGTCCACCAGTTTCAGCAAAGAGCGCCCGGTGGTGGACTTGCCGCAGCCGGACTCGCCCACCAGCCCCAGCGTCTCGCCGGGGTAAAGATCGAAACTGACGTTTTCCACCGCGTGCACCCGGCGAGTGACCCGATTGAACAGCCCGCCGCGCAGATCAAAACGCGTGACCAAATGCTCCACCCGCAGGATCGGCGCAGCGTCTGGCGGCACGGTATCCTGCGGCGCGGCATCGCCCTCGCCATCCGCCAGCGGAAACTTCGCCGGCAGCGGCCGATCGGCCATCGCCCCCAGCTTCGGCACCGCCGCCAGCAGCGCCCGGGTATAGGCCTGTTGCGGCGCGGCGAACAGCTCGCGCACCCGATTTTGTTCCACCTGCTCACCGCGGCGCATCACCAGCACCCGGTCAGCGATCTCCGCCACCACGCCCATGTCGTGAGTGATGAAGATCACCCCCATCTGCATCTCCTGTTGCAGCACGCGGATCAGCTGCAGGATCTGCGCCTGAATGGTGACGTCGAGAGCGGTGGTGGGTTCATCGGCGATCAGCAACGCCGGCTTGCAGGAGAGCGCCATGGCGATCATCACCCGCTGGCGCATGCCGCCGGAAAGCTGATGCGGGTAGCGCCCCAGCACCTCTTTAGCCTCCGGAATGCGCACCAGGTCGAGCATGCGCAGCGCCTCCTGGCGCGCGCTGCGGTGGTCCATGCCCTGATGCAAACGCAGCGATTCGGCAATCTGCTCGCCGACCGGAAATACCGGGTTGAGCGAGGTCATCGGCTCCTGGAAGATCATCGCCATATCGGCGCCGCGCACCGTGCGCAGCGTGCGCTGCGAGGCGCGCGCCAAATCGAGCAGCGCGCCGTCGCGCCGGCGCAGCGTCATGGCGCCGCTGACGATACGCCCGCCGCCCTGCTCCACCAACCGCATCAGCCCCAGCGAAGTGACCGATTTGCCGGAGCCGGACTCACCGACGATCGCCAGCGTCTCGCCGCGATCGAGATCGAACGACAGGTTGCGCACCGCTTCCACGGCGCCGTCCGCTTGCGGAAAACGGATGCTCAGATCGCGCACCGCCAGCACCCGCTGCGGCGGCAATGACAACCCGTCGCCGGCGGGCCGGAATGAAACGTCGGTCATACACCCTCCCGGTGAACGCTTAGCGATAAATCCCGACGGACGGCGCATCGCCGACATAGCCAAAACCGCGGTACATCCCCTCGCTGTTGAACGGCAGCGCGATATTGCCGTGGCGATCGACGGCGATCATGCCGCCGCTGCCGCCCAGCGCCGGCAGCTTCTCCATCACCACCCGATCGCTGGCCTCTTGCAGGCTGAGCCCGCCGTATTCGATCAGGGCGGAGACGTCATAGGCCGCCACGCCGCGCATGAAAATTTCGCCGGTGCCGGTGCTGGAGACCGCCACGGTGGCGTTGTTGGCATAGCAACCGGCGCCGATGATCGGCGTGTCGCCCACCCGCCCGGCCTGCTTGTTGGTCATCCCGCCGGTGGAAGTGGCGGCGGCGAGGTTGCCCAGCGCATCCAGCGCCACCGCGCCGACGGTGCCGAATTTGCGATCGGGATCGAGCGGATCCCCGGCCTGCGCCGCGCCGTCGTGATCGAGCAAGACCCGCCCCTGCTCCGCCTGGGCGCGGTGCAGTTGATCAAAGCGTTCCTGGGTAAAGAAGAAGTCGGGAGTAACCATTTCCAGGCCGTGGGCGGCGGCAAACTTCTCGGCGCCTTCGGCGGCAAACAGCACGTGTTCGCTGTTTTCCAGCACCGCGCGCGCCGCCAGCACCGGGTTGCGGATATGGCTGACGCCGGCGACAGCGCCGGCGTCGCAGGTGCGGCCGTCCATCACGCAGGCGTCCAGTTCGTGGGTGCCCTGATGGGTAAACACCGAGCCTTTGCCGGCGTTGAACAGCGGGCATTCCTCCAGCAGCCGCACCGCTTCGGTCACCGCGTCCAGCGCGCTGCCGCCCTGTGCCAATACCGCCTGCCCGGCGGCCACGATCTCGGACAGCGCCTGGATATACTGCCGTTCTTTTTCCGCACTCAGCGCCGCCCGGGTAATTGCGCCCGCGCCGCCATGAATGGCAATCACTGGTTTGCTCATTTGCCTGACACCCTGTGTTAATCCCGCCGTTGCGCAGCGAATAAGCTGAACGCGGTATCATTATTATTCAGTCTTTTTCGACTCTATTTAGTCCTACAGTGGAAGTACAGCATAACGTCCACGCCCCGCTTTTAGCGTAGCGCGCTTAGACCATTTCGCACCTTGAAATAGCTTATTGGAATAAAAACAGCAGGTTATAAAAAGCGGCAAACCGCTGACAGTGCGGCTGGAATTATTGGTAATTTCGCGAGAGGAAATAGCGGTAGAGCGTAATGAAATAAACGTTCGCGCTGAGTCACGCTTATTGCGGCGCCCGGCCTGCTGTTTTTACCCGGCCGGGCGCAGATGATCCGACGATTAAAAACCCGATCCTGGCTGCTGTAAAAAGGCCTCTTCTTCCGGCGTGCTGGTGCGCCCCAATATCGCATTGCGATGCGGGTAGCGGCCGAAACGATCGATGATCGCCTTATGCCGCAGCTCGAACTCCAGCTGGTCGCCATTATTGAGCTCGGTATATAACACCAGCGCCTGCTGGTGGATCAGCGGCGATTCCGAATGCATGAACGGCAGATAAAGGAAGCCGCGCTGCTCGCGGCTCAGCCGTTCGCACTCCCCGCTGCGGATCGCCTCCTGTGCCAGGACCAGCGCCATGCCGTCGCAGGCGAATGACTGCGGCGTGCCGCGAAACAGGTTGCGGCTGAACTGATCGAGCACGATCACCTCCGCCAGGCGCCCTTCGATGGTGTCGCGCCAATGCGCCAGCTCCCCCGCCGCCGCCGCCCGCCAGATTTCGCCGAAACGGCTGTGCAGCAGACGATCGAAATCATCGTCCTTTTTGAACCACATGATCGGTTCGATCTCGTCGAACCAGAACTCGATAACCTGTTTATGCATCATGATCCTCCTCTGTTTTTCGCAGTTTATACCCGATCGCCCTGACGCCGCAGTGCGAAAGATGGCGGGCATAACCCGTTCTCCCCCCCGGCGTTCTCTGCCATAATACCCGCACTTTGTCGCTATCATTGCGCACCCTGATTACGGAGTTCCCCTTATGGATCATTGCCATACTTCCGATCTCATCTCCCTGGAGCAAGCGCTGGAAAAAATGCTCGGGCAGATCGCCCCGCTGCAACAGACCGAATCCGTCGCGCTGACCGCCGCCGCCGGCCGCATCACCGCCGCGCCGGTGGTCTCGCCGCTCGACGTGCCGCCGTTCGCCAACTCGGCGATGGACGGCTATGCGGTGCGCCTCGCCGATCTGGCGGCCAATGCGCCGCTGCCGGTCGCCGGGAAAGCTTTCGCCGGCGCGCCGTTCGACGGTGAATGGCCGGCCAACAGCTGCGTGCGCATCATGACCGGTGCGCCGATCCCGGCCGGGGCGGATGCGGTGATCATGCAGGAGCAGGCAGAAGTGAGCGAGCAGGGCGTGCGTTTTACCGCGCCGGCAGAAGCCGGCCAGAATATCCGTCTGGCGGGTGAAGACATTCGTCGAGGCGCGAGCGTGTTGCCGGCCGGCGTGAAGCTGGGCGCCGCGCAACTGCCGCTGCTGGCTTCGCTTGGGATCGCCGAAGTGCAGGTGATGCGTAAGCTGAAGGTCGCGGTGTTCTCCACCGGCGACGAGCTGCAGCCGGTCGGCCAGCCGCTGCAAGCGGGCCAAATCTACGACACTAACCGCTTCGCGGTGCGCCTGATGCTGGAGCAGCTGGGCTGTGAAGTGCTCGATCTCGGCATTATCCGCGACGATCGCGATGCGCTGCGCGACGCCTTCACACAGGCGAACAGCCAGGCCGACGTAGTGATCAGCAGCGGCGGCGTCTCAGTCGGCGAAGCCGACTACACCAAACAGATGCTCGATGAACTGGGCCAGGTCAGCTTCTGGAAGCTGGCGATCAAACCCGGCAAACCGTTCGCCTTCGGCAAACTGGGCCACGCCTGGTTCTGCGGCCTGCCGGGCAACCCGGTTTCCGCCGCCCTGACCTTCTACCAACTGGTGCAACCGCTGCTGGCGAAGCTGGCCGGCCACAGCGATTGGCGCCTGCCGCCGCGCCTGCGCGCCCGCGCGCTGACGCCGCTGAAGAAATCGCCGGGCCGCCTCGATTTCCAGCGCGGGGTGTTCAGCAGCAACGCCGCGGGCGAACTGGAGGTCAGCACTACCGGCCACCAGGGCTCGCACGTCTTCAGCTCCTACAGCCAGGGCAACTGTTTCATTGTGCTGGAGCGCGAACGCGGTTCGGTGGCGGTAGGCGAAACGGTGGAGATCGAGCCGTTCAACGCCCTGCTGAGGAGCTGAACATGTTGCCGGAATTGACCGACGCCGAAGCGCTGCGCTACAACCGCCAGATCGTGCTGCGCGGCTTTGACTTCGACGGCCAGGAGAAGCTGAAGGCCGCCCGCGTGCTGATCGCCGGGCTGGGCGGGCTGGGCTGCGCCGCCGCGCCATATCTGGCGGCGGCCGGCGTCGGCCATCTGGTGCTGGTGGATTTCGACACCGTCTCGCTCTCCAACCTGCAGCGCCAGATCCTGCACCGCGACGATCGCATCGGCCAGAGTAAAGTCAGCTCCGCCAGGCAGGAACTGAGCGCCATCAATCCGCATATCCGCATCGACGCCATCGACGGCCGTCTGGAAGATGACGCGGTCGCGGCAGAGATCGCCGCCAGCGATCTGGTGCTGGACTGCACCGACAACGTGGCGGCGCGCGACGCGCTGAACCGCCTGTGCCACGCACAGCGCAAACCGCTGGTTTCCGGCGCGGCGATCCGCATGGAAGGCCAGCTCAGCGTGTTCACCTATCAGCCGGGCGAACCCTGCTACCGCTGCCTGAGCCGGCTGTTCGGCGACAGCGCCCTCACCTGCGTAGAAGCGGGCGTGATGGCGCCGCTGGTCGGCACCATCGGCACCCTGCAGGCGATGGAAGCCATCAAGCTGCTGGCCGACTATGGTCAGCCGCTACGCGGCAAGTTGTTAATGTTCGATGCGATGAGCATGCAGTTCCGCGAAATGAAACTGCCGAAGGATCCGCACTGCGAAGTGTGCGGCGGGGAATGACGGATAAAAAAAGGGCGGGATAATTCCCGCCCTGATGCGTTGCCGCGAGGGTTATACGATGCCCTGGCTGCGCAGATAGTCTTCGTAGTTGCCGGTAAAGTCGATCACCTTGTTCGGGGTGATTTCCAGAATCCGGGTCGCCAGCGAGCTGACGAACTCACGGTCGTGGGAGACGAAGATCAGCGTGCCTTCGTACATCTCCAGCGCCATGTTCAGCGATTCGATGGATTCCATATCCAGGTGGTTGGTCGGTTCGTCCATCACCAGAATATTCGGGCGCTGCATCATCAGCTTGCCGAACAGCATGCGGCCCTTCTCACCACCGGACAGCACCTTCACGCGCTTCTTGATGTCGTCCTGGCTAAACAGCAAACGGCCCAGCACGCTGCGCACCGCCTGCTCGTCGTCTTTTTCCTGCTTCCACTGGCTCATCCAGTCGAACACGGTCAGGGTGTCGTCGAACTCGTATTCGTGATCCTGTGCGTAATAACCGATACGGGCGTTTTCCGACCACTTCACGGTGCCGCTGTCCGGCTGCGCGTCGCCCACCAGCGTTTTCAACAGGGTGGTTTTACCGATGCCGTTGGCGCCCAGCACCGCGACCTTCTCGCCCACTTCCACCATCAGGTTCAGCTTGTTGAACAGCGGGCCTTCGTCGAAGCCCTTGGTGAGCGCTTCCACTTCCAATGCGTTACGGAACAGCTTCTTGTCCTGCTCGAAACGGATGAACGGGTTCTGGCGGCTGGAGGCTTTCACCTCTTCCAGCTGGATCTTGTCGATCTGGCGGGCGCGCGAGGTGGCCTGCTTGGATTTGGAGGCGTTGGCGCTGAAGCGGCTGACGAACGACTGCAGCTCGCTGATCTGCGCTTTCTTCTTGGCGTTGTCCGCCATCAGACGCTCACGCGCCTGGGTGGCGGCGGTCATGTATTCGTCGTAGTTGCCCGGATAGACGCGCAGCTCGCCGTAGTCCAGATCCGCCATGTGGGTGCAGACCATGTTCAGGAAGTGACGGTCGTGCGAGATGATGATCATGGTGCTGTTGCGCTCGTTCAGCACCTGCTCCAGCCAACGAATGGTGTCGATGTCCAGGTTGTTGGTCGGTTCGTCGAGCAGCAGGATTTCCGGATCGGAGAACAGCGCCTGCGCCAGCAACACGCGCAGCTTGAAGCCCGGCGCGATTTCGCTCATCGGGCCATAGTGCTGTTCCACCGGAATGCCCACGCCGAGCAACAGTTCGCCGGCGCGCGCTTCGGCGGTATAACCGTCCATTTCGCCGTAGGCCACTTCCAGGTCGGCCACTTTATAGCCGTCTTCTTCGCTCATCTCCGCCATGGCGTAGATGCGATCGCGCTCTTCCTTCACCGCCCACAGTTCGGTGTGGCCCATGATCACGGTGTCCAGCACGCTGTACTGCTCGAAGGCGAACTGATCCTGACGCAGTTTACCCAGGCGCTCGTTCGGATCGAGGAACACGTTGCCGCCGCTCGGCGCCAGATCGCCGCCGAGGATTTTCATAAAGGTGGACTTGCCGCAGCCGTTGGCGCCGATCAGGCCGTAACGGTTGCCGCCGCCGAATTTAACAGAGATGTTTTCAAACAACGGCTTGCTGCCGAACTGCATGGTGATGTTGTTAGTGCTTAACACAGCGCTCGCTCTTTATACATAGGGAATGTGATTTGGCGCGCATTATGCCACAACGGGGTGCAGAGATCGCGGGAAGTTTCGGTGACATTTTGAGCGTCAGGCTGGTGCCGTTTGCCGGTGGGCATTGGCTTGCGTACAAAAAGTCTGCTAGATTCGGCGGTTCATATTGAAAAGGATTTCTATGAAAAGCGCAAAGCAGATAGCCAACGACATGGCGGATGCCGTAAACATTGACAGCAATTTAGTGCGCGGGTTTGCACAAGGTTTTATCAGCGTACCGGTCGATTTCTACTACCTGGGCTACGACTATATTGATACTGAAAACAGATGGTTAAACTCGCAAGATAAAGAGCGATTTATCAGACTCATCAAGTCAGGCCTGGCCAATAAAGCAAGCATCGAGAAAGTGGCTCATATCTTCATCGAAAACTTCGCCAGTAAGGTCAAGTTTGAAGATGTTAAGGACATGACCATAAGAACATCAGGCAAACTCATCGGCAAATTCGCCTTTAATCAGTTAGCCACCGCAAACATGGGATATATATTCTCTAAACAAATCATCCCACGGCTTGTCTCCGGTGTTGCCGTTGGCTCAATTCTCACCGCTGGGGCAAGCATATCGCGCTCTGTCTATACATCACGCGACTTGAGGGCAAGAAACTCACGGATGTATGATCAACTCAGACGCCTGGGAAACCTCGATCTGCTGTACTTTCTGTTAGAAAACAAAGTCCGACCATTCGAGGATGCCGTCTCGGTTTGGGAAAGAGATCGAAAGAAATTCAACCAAATTTGTCAGTACTTTTTTGCAAAGGTTAACGTATGAAGAACTTTATGCTGGCGGCTTTATCCAGAATTATTCAGGGCATTGGGTGCGGCGTTGTGGCCCTCTCGCTGTTAGCCATTGTCTGGTTCATGTTTTATTCCGACGATAGTTTTAAGTATCTGTGGGTTGCGACCTCCATAGCTGGAATTTTCTTAGGGTATTTCATTTTCAGGTTTGCGGTTAAAAAAATACACGACGGAAGCCCTGATTAAATAACATTGTGTTCAATTGAGCAGCAGATCACTCAGTCCAAAGAAACTCGCGTCAATTATTACATAGTTTGTCCTAATACCGACGCTCAGCGCAGCTGCTTCTCCAGCCATGCGCGCATATCCGCCAGCACCCGCGTCATTTCACTCTCGCCATTTTCGCGCCGCATCACATGATCCAATGCCGGATAATTCAGGTAAGTGATATTCGTTTTACCTGCGGCCCGCAGCTCGGCAACCATTTTCCCGACCGCCCCCGGTGAAACGGCGCGATCCTGGTCGCCCTGCGCGATCAGCACCGGCGTCTTGACGCTGCGTAGGGTGGCGAGCTGATCGATGTTCAGCATGCCATGCCACCAGCCATAGCCATGGTCACTGGCGTTCAGGGGGAACGGCGGCGCTGTCAGCACCTGCTGTAAAAATGCGTTCAGCCCGGCTTTCTCTTCTTTTGGCGCGTCGGCCACGCTGTGGCGCACGTCGTCGATAAACCAGCGTCCGCCGCCGCTGAACGCCAGGGTAGCGTCAACCAGGCCCGAGGAGGCCGTCACCAAACTGGCGATCACCGCCCCTTCGCTGCCCCCCAGCACCGCGACCTTTTGATAGCCGTTGCGCGCAATCACCGCCTGCAACACCCGGGTGACATCGCTCACCCGCCGCTTCGGCGTATCATGCTGCACGAAAGCGTCCGGGCAATCCTGCCGCGGCACCTCTTCGCGGTACGGCAAGGTGTCGTCGATGCCGTATTTCTCCACCGTCAGCAGGTCTGCGGCGGGTAACACCTGTCGCATCGGCGTGACCAGGCGGATATGCCGCACGCTGTTGCAATCCGAACCTTGCAGGATCACCAACAGCGCCGCCGACGATTGCCCGGGCACCGCAGCGTCCAGATAGTAATGAATACTCGAACCATCCTCCCGCGGCAGCGTCAGCGCTGCAGATTGCGCCATCGCCAGCCCGCTCCACAGCGCCAATACGCTCAGCATGCCTGTCGCCACTCTCATCACTTGCTCCTCTTCCCTGTTGCGTTCGGTTAATTCGTCTTTTCTGGTCTACGCTTCATGCCAATCACGTTTCTGACAGGGAAGCCTTACCATGCCACACCTCTATAACACCGCACTGCTGATCGGCGCCGCGCTGAGCGCCATCGCCGCCCTGCTGCATATTTGGGTGATCGCCGCCGGGCCGCGCGGCTATCGGCTGTGCGGCGCCGGCGATCGCTTCATTAAGGCGGCGGAAGCGGGTAAAAAGTTCCCGGCCGTCGTCACCGCCGGTATCGCGCTGGTGCTGTTTATTTGGGCGCTGTACGCGCTGTCCGGCGCGGGCCTGATCGCGCCGCTGCCGCTGCTGCGGCCCGCGCTGTTTATCATCACCTTTATCTATCTGCTGCGCGGCGTCGCCGGCCCTTTCGCCCTGCGCGATACCGGCCGCAGCCAGCGTTTTATCGTCGTCAGCTCGCTGATTTGCCTCGGCTTCGGGCTGGTGCATCTGCTGGGGATGACGCAGCGCTGGGGGGCGTTGGCGTAACGCCCTGTTGCTGCAAGACGGCGATAAACGCCTGCGCGGCGGCGCTGCGGTAAGCGTCTTTACGCTGCAGCAACACCGCCTGCCGAGCCGGCATGGCGTTGGCCAACGCCACTTTTTTCAACTGCCGGTTCTCGCGCGCAATGGCGGCCGGCAGCAGCGTGGCGAGCTGCCCGCGCTGCACGATCTCGACGATGGCGCCCAGCGCATTGGCCTCCACCGCCACCTGCGGCCGAAAACCGAGCTGCGTGCAGTAGCGATCGATAAACTGCCGCGTGGCGAAGTCGCCGCTCAGCAAGGCCAGCGGCAGATGTTGCCACTCCGCCAGCGTCAGCGGCCGACGCCGCGCCGCCAGGGGATGATCGGCGCCGACCATCAGCTCCAGCGTCTCGCTGAACAACGGCATGGCTTCTACCTCCGCCGACTGCGCCATCTCGAAGGCAATCCCCAGATCCAACCTATCCTGCGCCAGCAGCGCCTCGATCCGCTCCTGGGCCATCTCCTCAATGCTCAGCGTAATCCCCGGGTAGCGGCGGTAGAACGCATCGATCGCCGGCCCCACCAGATAGGCGGTGAACGTCGGGGTCATCGCCAGCCGCAAATGGCCGCGCGCCAACGTCGCTACGTCATGGATCGCCCGCGCGCCGGCGTCCAGATCCTGCAGCGCCAGCCGCGCATAACGCATCCAGGCCTCACCGGCGTCGGTCAGGCGCACGGCTCTGCCGCTGCGATCGAACAACGGCGCTCCCAGCGTATCCTCCAACTGTTTGATCTGTTGGGAGAGCGTCGGTTGCGAGACGTGCAGCGCTTCGGCGGCGCGGGTGAAGTTGCCCTGTTCGGCAACGGCCAGAAAATAACGGATGTGTCGCAGCAGCATAGCGCCCCAGCTATTAGTAAAACCTATAGCCGACATTATAAATGGGTCTTAGACCCTATAGCCAGAAGCGTTCATCATGCCGCCATCGCATAACGACACCCAATGGAGAAACGGATGAAAGAGGTGATTGAAGGCTTCCTAAAGTTCCAGCGCGAAGCCTTTGTTGAACGCACGGCGCTGTTTCAGCGGCTGGCGACCCGCCAAAACCCGCGCACCCTGTTTATCTCGTGTTCCGACAGCCGCCTGGTGCCGGAGCTGGTCACCCAGCGCGAGCCGGGCGATCTGTTTGTGATCCGCAACGCCGGTAACATCGTGCCTTCTTTCGGCCCCGAACCCGGCGGGGTGACCGCCTCGGTCGAGTACGCCGTCGCCGCGCTGGGCGTGGAAGATATCGTGATCTGCGGCCACTCCGACTGCGGCGCGATGACCGCCATCGCCACCTGCCAGTGCCTGGATCACCTGCCGACGGTGGCCGGCTGGCTGCGTTACGCCGATTCCGCCAAGGCGGTCAATCAGGCTTATCCGCATGCCTCCGACGAGGCGCGGGTCGCGTCGATGGTGCGCGAGAACGTCATCGCCCAGCTCAACAACATCAAAACGCACCCTTCCGTCGCCCTGGCGCTGGATCAGGGCCGCCTGGCGCTGCACGGCTGGGTCTATGACATCGCCAGCGGCGCTATCGAGGCGCTGGACGGCGAAACCCGCCGCTTCGTGCCGCTCGCTACCCATCCCGAGGTGACCGCCACCCCGGCGATCGCCCGTTTTTAAGCCGACAATAAGGAGCTAACATGACACACTCTCTGCACAACGCCGCCCCGCGCGAAGCGCTCACCGACACCATCATGGCCGCCAAGATCCGCCATAACCTGACGTTCGAAGCGCTGGCCGAGGGCACCGGCCTCAGCCTGGCGTTTGTCACCGCCGCCCTGCTGGGGCAGCACGCGCTGCCGGAACCGGCGGCGCGCACGGTGGCGGCCAAGCTGGGGCTGGACGAAGAGGCGGTGCTGCTGCTGCAAACCATCCCGCTGCGCGGCAGCATTCCCGGCGGCGTGCCGACCGATCCGACCATTTATCGCTTCTATGAAATGCTGCAGGTCTACGGCTCCACGTTGAAAGCGCTGGTGCACGAGCAGTTTGGCGACGGCATCATCAGCGCCATCAACTTCAAGCTGGATATCAAGAAGGTCGCCGATCCGGACGGCGGCGAACGCGCGGTGATCACCCTGGACGGCAAATACCTGCCGACCAAGCCTTTCTGATTGGCCTTGCGCCGGCGGCCCGCGCTGCCGGCAAATTGACAGCCAACCGGCCATTGGCTACATTAACTGCGCTGAAACGCCGCCCTGGCGTTTTTCACTGCCCGAGGCCTGTATGTTGGAGATTGTAACCACCCGATAGTCGCTTCCTTGTCGTATGGCGAGGGACTCTGACGTATCCGACGCGCGTTTGCGCGGGGATGCGCGTATCTGGGGTTATTACAGGATCTCCCAACATGAACATTTCCAAAGCGGAACAACGCGTGCTGCACGTGTTGGCCAAAGGCGGCTATATCGCCTTCACCCGCAACGACGCCGGTCGCGTCACCCACGTCGAATGCTACACCCGCGAAGGGCTCGGCCTGGCCGACTGCTCGCTGGCCGTTTTCACCAAGCTCAAAACCAAACGCCTGATCCTCTCTCGCCAGGGGCGCCCTTATCGCGTCACCTTCGCCGGGCTCAAGGCCGTGCGGGCGCAGCTGGACAACCGTTAATCATCGATACCGGCCGGGCAGGCAGTCCGGTCGGTTCAGCGTTTTTAATCAGGATACAACCATGAACATCACGTTACGCCACGAAACGCCGGCCGACGTCGGCGCCATCACCACCCTGACCGCCGCCGCGTTCCTGCACGCCGAGCACAGCAGCCACACCGAGCAGTTTATCGTCAATACGCTGCGCGCGGCGGGAGCCCTCACTCTGTCGCTGGTCGCCGAGCAAAATGGCACACCGATCGGGCACGCGTCCGTCTCGCCGGTCGTGCTCAGCAACGGCGCCGCCGGTTGGTACGGGCTGGCGCCAGTATCGGTGCTGCCGGCCTGTCAGAACTTGGGGATCGGCAGCCGGCTGATCCGCCAGCTATTGGCCGAACTGCAAGAACGGCATGCCGCAGGCTGCGTGGTGCTGGGCGATCCGAATTATTACGGCCGTTTCGGCTTCCAGGCGCAAAGCGCGCTGACCCTGCCGGGCGTGCCGCAAGACTACTTCCGCGCCATCGCCTTCCAGGGCGCGCTGCCGTGCGCGGAGGTCGCCTTCCACAACGCGTTTAACGCCGACGCATAACTCTGTTGCCGGCGCCGTCATGGCGCCGGTTTTCAGTCCCGTTCGCCATAACGCAAGACGGTCATTCATTCCACCGCTGCGCCAGCGTCGATTTCCCTGCGCCGGCCTTGCCGCACATCAGGTGTAAAACTGCAGGGTAGGTTTGCATGACGTTCTCCGGTCGTTGCCGGAAGGGGATAAAAAAAACCCGCCTGCCGGCGGGTTTTTTATTGGCGACACACGCGCTATCCCACCACACGAAGCATGGTGATAATAATTTGCGCGAATGGGCGATAGGATCTTTTCATAACTAAGGAATATGACAACCGTACGCCGTTGTCAATTCGCCGTCATCAATCCCTGTTCTCGCACAAACTCGGTGAATAAACTCACTTTCTGCTGCACATGCCGGCGCGTCGGGTAAACCGCGAAGACCTGATGCACGTCGGCAATCTGTTCAGGGAACAGCCGCACCAGTCTGCCGGCAGCGATCTCGGGATCCGCCACAAACGACGGCAGCGAACCGATGCCCAGTCCCGCCATCAGCATATCCCGCAGCATCAGGCTGTTGTTGGCGATCAGCCGGGGAGTGAACGTCACGCTCAGGCTCTCCTCGCCAGCGGTGAACTGCCACTGCCCCGGCTTTTCCGCCAGGGAATAGGCCAGACAGCTGTGTCGCTGCAATTCATTGGGCGTTTGCGGCACGCCGTGCTGCGCCAAATAGCCGGGCGCGGCGCAAATTCGCTGATGCACGTCACCCAGCGCCCGGGCGCTGAGGGAAGAATCCGGCAGTCGGCGGCGAATGCGCAAGGAAATATCGAAACCGGCCGCCACCACGTCCAATACCCTGTCGTCCAGCGTCAGTTCCACCTGCAGCTGCGGGTAACGTTGCATAAACGGCGGCAGCAGCGGCGACAGCACCGTCAGGCCGAACGAGAGCGGCGCATTGACCCGCAGCGTGCCGGAGACCTGCTGCGCGCTGGCGGCAACCGTCTGCTCCAGCGCGTCGAACTCGCCAAGCAACCGGCAGGCTTCCTGGTAATAGAGCTGCCCGGCTTCGGTCAGGCTCATGCTGCGGGTGGTGCGCACCAGCAACAGCGTCCCCAACCGACTTTCCAACTGCTTAATCTGCTTGCTCAACGCCGCCGGCGTGATCGCCAGATCCTCCGCCGCCTTATAGAAACTGTTGCGCTCAACCACCCGGCGAAAGGCGCGCATCGTCAGTAGCACGTCCATATTATGTCCTACAGGTTAATTATTAATTCAATAAAACACAGATTATTAACCTCAACAACCTCAGTAGACTTTATTCAACCGCTTCCCTGAGTGGGAAGCGAATTTAATCTACTGATAATCATGGAGTTAATAATGAAAAAGACCCTGTTCGCCCTGATGCTCGGCCTGAGCGCCGCCACCGCCCCCGTCGCCGCGCTGGCGCAATCCCCCGCCGCCGATAGCCGCCAGGCGGGTTATGTGCAACCGCTGACCGCCGACAACAGCCTGTTGCTGCTGGTCGATCTGCAGGACATGTTCGGCATGACCATTTCCTCTATCGATCAAACCAATCTGGTGAATAACGCCGCCGGCATCGCCAAGGCCGCCAAGGTGTTCAACGTGCCGACCATTCTGGCCTCGGCCAACGCCAAAAGCTTCGCCGGGCCGGTATTCCAGCAGGTGACGCAGGCACGCCCGGACCTGCAGGTGTACGATCGCACCGCCATCAACGTCTGGCAGGATCGGCGCGTGGTGGATCTGATCAAACAATCCGGCCGCAAGAAAATCATCATCGGCGGGCTGTGGACCGCCAGCTGCGTGATGCTGCCGGCGCTGTCCGCTCTGGGCGAGGGGTATGAGGTCTACATATTGTCGGACGTCACCGGCGACATTACGCCAGATAGCCAAAACAACGCCATGCAGCGCCTGATACAGGCGGGCGCCACCCCTATCAACTGGGTGGCGTTGATGCTGGAATGGCAGCAGGACTGGAGCCGCAAAGCCACGGCGGGAGGCGTATTGCAGATCGCCCGCGACCACGGCGCCGCCTGGGGGATGGGCGCCAGTTACGCCGGGGCGATGAAGGTGGGCAGCGAAGCGAAATAGCGGACGAAAGCCCGCCGCAGGCGGGCTTTTTTCAGGTGCGATGATAGCAACGGCTATCCTGCGGCGCCTGGTCGCGGCTCTCCAGCCCGTAGTCCCGCACCACCTCCGCCACCCGCAGCCGGTACTGCGCCAACACCTCGCCACGGCCGCGCGCCTGCGCCGCCCGGTGCTGTTCGAGATTGCGCCACTGTTGCACCGCCGCCTCGTCGCGCCAGAAGGAGAGCGACAACAGGCGCTCGGGATCGGCCAGGCTTTGAAAGCGCTCGATGGAAATGAATCCGTCGATCTGCGCCAGCAGCGGCTTCAGCGCCGCCGCCAACTCCAGGTAGGTCTCCCGCTGCCCGTCGGCGGCCTGCAGTTCAAAAATCACGGCGATCATCCTCGTCTCCTCTCAACGGTAAAATTCCGGCACGCGCGCATTGAACGAACGGCGCCACTGCACCGATTTCAACGCCCGCTCATCAATATCCAGCGAACGCAGACACACAGCACCAGAGTGCGATAACCACAGGTTAGCGATGGACGAGCAGTCATACTTCGTCTAACCTCGAAGTATGCATAACATCGAGATAGAAGATCGTTTAGCGGCGCTGAGCGCCGCCATCGCCGACCGCACCCGGGCACGCATGCTGTGCCTGTTGATGGACGGGCGCGCCTACACCGCCACCGAGCTCAGCGCGGCGGTCGAGGTCGCCCCGTCTACCGCCAGCGCACACCTGGCGAAACTGCTGGAGCAGCGGCTGATTGCCTGCGTCAAACAGGGGCGCTACCGCTATTTCCGGCTGGCCGGGCAACCGGTGGCCGCAGCGCTGGAGGGCCTGATGGCGCTGGCGGGCGTGCCGCGCCCATCGGTGAAGAGCAGCACGCCTACCTCGCTGCAGTATGCCCGCACCTGCTACGACCATATGGCGGGCGAGGTGGCGGTGAAGCTGCACGATCGGCTGCATGCGCTGAACTGGCTGACCGGCGAAGAAGACTACCGGTTAAGCGACACCGGTCAGGCCGCGCTGACGCGGCTGGGCGTCGATTGCTCGCCCGCCCCCACCCGCCGCCGCTTCGCCTGCGGGTGCCTGGACTGGAGCGAACGCCGATCTCACCTCGGCGGCGCGCTGGGCGCCGCGCTGTTGGCCGCCTTTATCCAACGCGGCTGGATCCTTCGCCGGCTCGACAGCCGTGAGCTGCAGCTGACCCCCGCCGGTAAAAAAGCGCTGGCCGCACATTTTGACCTCACGGTGTAACCCGGCGACAGGGTAGTTTTACTGCAATACTCTAGGGGTACGCTTAAGCGACCCCGCCAACCCGAGGAGTTTCCATGCTCGATTCCACCCAATTCCCGATCGTCAAACGCTGGCCGGCTCAACATCCGGAACGGCTGCAGCTCTACTCTCTGCCGACGCCGAACGGCGTCAAAGTGTCCATCATGCTGGAAGAGATCGGCCTGCCTTATGAAGCGCACTTGATCGACATCGGCAACAACGAGACCTGGACGCCGGAATTCCTGGCGCTGAACCCGAACGGCAAGATCCCGGCGATCATCGATCCCGACGGCCCCGGCGGCCGGCCGCTGCCGCTGTTCGAATCCGGCGCCATTCTGCTCTACCTGGCGGAAAAGAGCGGCCGTTTCCTGCCGCAGGATCCGGCGCAGCGTTACGAAACCATTCAGTGGGTGTTCTTCCAGATGGCCGCCGTCGGCCCGATGTTCGGCCAGCTCGGTTTCTTCCATAAATTCGCCGGGCGCGAATATGAAGACAAGCGGCCGCTGGAGCGCTACAAAAACGAATCGAAACGCCTGCTCGGCGTGCTGGAAACGCGCCTGGAGGGCCGCGACTGGATCATGGGCGCGGAGTACACCATCGCCGATATCTCGCTGCTGGGCTGGGTGCGCAACCTGATCGGCTTCTATGAGGCGCGCGAACTGGTGGAGTTCGACAGTTTCCCGCGTGTCGCACAGTGGTTGGAGCGCGGTCTGGCGCGGCCGGCGGTGCAGCGCGGGCTGGCTATTCCGGCGCGCACGGCCTGAGACGCCAAACGGGGTGGCCGCCGGGCCATCCCGCCTTTCGCTGTCATAAAATTGTCATCCCTCTGCTCTACTCTCCTTACGTAACAATTTGATGTTATTTATATTGTTGTATTACGACAAGGAGCTTACCCCATGCAACCTGCTGTATCCCTGCTCGCCGGCGCCGTGCTGTCCGCCCTGCTCTGTTCCTCCGCCATCGCGGCGGAAACCTCGCCCAATGCTGATGGCCTGACCGAGCGCGCCGCACGCGGCAACCTCGCCGAACCGGGCGGCGCCCGTCGTCTGGCCGGCGATCAGACCGCCGCGCTGAAGGCGTCGCTGTCGGACAAAACGGCGAAAAACGTGATACTGCTGATCGGCGACGGCATGGGGGATTCCGAGATCACCGCCGCGCGCAACTACGCTGAAGGCGCAGGCGGTTACTTCAAGGGCATCGACGCCCTGCCGCTGACCGGGCAATACACCCACTACTCGCTGGACAAGAAAACCCGCAAGCCGGATTACGTGACCGATTCCGCCGCCTCCGCCACCGCCTGGACCACCGGGGTGAAAACCTATAACGGCGCGCTCGGCGTGGACGTGAACGGTAAAGATCAGCCGACGCTGCTGGAGATCGCCAAAGCGGCCGGCAAGGCCACCGGCAACGTCTCCACCGCCGAGTTGCAAGACGCTACGCCGGCGGCGCTGGTGTCGCACGTCACCTCGCGCAAATGCTACGGCCCGGAGGAAACCAGCGAGAAATGCGCCGCTAACGCGCTGGAAAACGGCGGCCGCGGCTCCATCACCGAGCAGCTGCTGAAAACCCGCGCCGACGTCACGCTGGGCGGCGGCGCGAAGTCCTTTAACCAGCTGGCGAAAAGCGGCGAATGGCAAGGAAAATCGCTGAAAGATCAGGCGGCGGCGCAGGGTTACCAGTGGGTGAGCAACGCGGATGAACTGCAGGCCGTTACGTTGGCCAACCAGCAAAAACCGCTGCTGGGCCTGTTCGCCGACGGCAACATGCCGGTGCGCTGGTTGGGGCCGAAAGCCAGCTATCACGGCAACCTCGACAAGCCGGCGGTAACCTGCGAAAACAACCCGGCGCGCACCGCGGCCACGCCAACGCTGGCGGCGATGACCGAAAAAGCGATCGCGCTGTTGAAAGATAACCCGAATGGCTTCTTCCTGCAGGTCGAGGGCGCGTCGATCGATAAGCAGGATCACGCCGCCAACCCGTGCGGGCAGATTGGTGAAACCGTCGATCTGGACGAAGCGGTGCAAAAAGCGCTGGCCTTCGCCCGCGCCGACGGCAACACGCTGGTGATCGTCACCGCCGACCATGCGCACTCCAGCCAGATCGTCGCCGCCGGCGCCAAAGCGCCGGGCCTGACCCAGTTGCTGACCACCAAAGACGGCGCGCCGATGACCCTCAGCTACGGCAACTCGGAAGAAGAATCGCAGGGGCACACCGGCACCCAATTGCGCGTCGCGGCCTACGGCCCGCACGCCGCCAACGTGGTGGGATTGACCGATCAGACCGATCTGTTCTTCACCATGCGCGATGCGATGGGCATCCAGTAACCGCCTGCCGCACGATGGCCGCCCGCAACGGCGGCCATTTATTATTGGTTACCGATAGGTATTTGCAATTTAACCGCAATTATTGTGTGATAACGAAATAACGTTTAATTGCGCGACAATTAACCCCCTAAAATAACGCGGTTATACGGCCTCTCCCCCCTCTTTGTTTATTACTGCGACAGCAACCGGCCTATTTTTGCTTATATTCATTTTTTTTAGTTACAAAAGTAGTTTTTAACATTCTCGCAAACAATAATACCCCGCCAGTAACGTGAACCGATCAATTTGCACCCGGACGGCCTGCAATAGTTCACTTTTCGTTAAATACCCTATTAACAAAAAGGCATTATCGCTGCCTATCGGCTCACGCCGGGCGGTCGGCTTCATTATTTTCCAGGGTAACTCCCGCTAAATTCTTTCACCTGCAATGAGTAGAATTTACACACAAGAGATTTAATTCAATGAGAAAATTACTCGTCCTGATTTTCAGTCTCAGCCTGTTTGGCGTTGCGCAGCAGGCGGCGGCTGAAGAGAAGAATAAAACCGTCGACGTGGTGTTGATCGGCGGCGGCATCATGAGCGCCACCTTGGGTACCTATCTGCATGAGCTGGAGCCGACCTGGACCATCGACATGTATGAGCGCATGAACGGCGTGGCGGAAGAGAGCTCCAACGGCTGGAACAACGCCGGTACCGGCCACTCCGCCTTCAGCGAAATGAACTACACGCCGGAAAAAGCCGATGGCACCATCGACATCAGCAAGGCGGTGAAGGTCAACGAGTCTTTCGAAATCTCCCGTCAATTCTGGTCTTATCAGGTGAAAAACAATGTCCTGAAAGATCCGAAATCCTTTATTAACAGCGTGCCGCACATGAGCTTCGTGTGGGGCGACGACAACGTCAACTTCCTGCGTAAACGCTACGCGGCGCTGCAGCACAGCACCCTGTTCCGCGGCATGGAATACTCCGAAGATCCTGCGCAAATCAAACAGTGGGCGCCACTGGTGATGAACGGCCGCGATCCGGCGCAGAAAATCGCCGCGACCCGCATGCCGCTGGGTACCGACGTTAACTTCGGCGTGATCACCCACCAGCTGGTTGACGCGCTGAGCGCCAGCGACAAGTTCAAACTGAACCTGAGCCACGAAGTGCGCGACATCAAGCGCAACGCCGATCAGACCTGGAGCGTGACCGTTGCCGATCTGAACCGCGACGGCAAAGAAACCACCGTTAACGCCAAGTTCGTGTTCATCGGCGCAGGCGGCGCATCCCTGACCCTGCTGCAGAAATCCGGCATCCCTGAAGCCGACGGCTACGGCGGCTTCCCGGTCGGCGGCCAGTTCCTGGTCACCACCAACCCGGCGATCGCCAACCAGCACCTGGCCAAAGTGTATGGCCTGGCCAGCGTAGGTTCGCCGCCGATGTCCGTGCCGCACCTGGATACCCGCATGCTGGACGGTAAGCGCGTGCTGCTGTTCGGGCCGTTCGCCACCTTCTCCAGCAAGTTCCTGAAGAACGGTTCGCTGTTCGATCTGATGCACTCGCTGAGCACCTCGAACCTGATGCCGATGACCCACGTCGGTCTGGATAACTTCGATCTGGTGAAATACCTGGTCGGCCAGCTGATGATGAACGACGACGATCGCTTCGCCGCGCTGAAAGAGTACTTCCCAGACGCCAAGCAGGCAGACTGGAAGCTGTGGACCGCAGGCCAGCGCGTGCAGATCATCAAGAAAGACGCGGATAAAGGCGGCGTGCTGCAGTTCGGCACCGAAGTCGTCAGCTCTGAAGACGGCAGCATCGCCGCTCTGCTGGGCGCTTCGCCGGGCGCTTCCNCCTGATGGAAACCGTGTTCAAAGACAAAGTGGCGACGCCGGAATGGCAGAGCAAGCTGAAAGAGATCATCCCGTCCTACGGCCACAAGCTGAACGGCGATATCGAGATGACCAACAAGATCCGCGGTTACACCAGCAGCGTACTGGGTCTGAACTACATTGAAGTGAAACCAGAAACTAACTGATTTTCCGTCACTTCCTACTTAAAAGGCCGCTTTATGCGGCCTTTCTTTTATCCCCCTGCCATTCAAAGAGCATTTTTGGCCACCTTTTTACCCCCGGTTTACCCTTGCGTAACGGCGCACTCACGCCTATTATCAAAGAATATACTTGGATAATTAAGCTAAGTCACTGTGACCTGAATGTCGTTTTTGCGGGAGAACTAAAACCATGGATCGCGTCAATATCATTCACGATTTACTAGACTGGATTGAAACTCATCTGGATCAGCCGCTGCTGCTGGATAACGTCGCCGCCAAGTCGGGCTACTCCAAATGGCACCTGCAGCGCATGTTCCGCAGCACCACCGGCCACGCGCTCGGCAGTTATATCCGCGAGCGGCGCCTGTCGCAGGCGGCGCAGGCGCTGCGCTCCACCCCACGCCCGATCCTGGATATCGCCCTGCAATACCATTTCGACTCTCAGCCTTCGTTCTCGCGCGCCTTCAAGAAACAGTTCGGCAAAACCCCAGCAGTGTATCGCCGCACCACCCGCTGGGACGTCGCAGAATGGCCGGCGCAGCCGATAGAAATGCAGGCCGAACCGCGCCATGATGCCCCTACGCTGCCCCGTTGGTACGCCGGCAAACCGCCGGAAGGCGTTTGCACCAGCTGGATGGGGCTGCGTTGATCAGCGCGGTATAAGGCACAAAAAAGGGTTCAGTTCGCGAGAACTGAACCCTTTCTTTATTGACCAGGCACCGAATTATTTGAAGGTGACGTCAATATTCGCCGATGCGCTGAACGGCCCCACTTTCGGGTTGGTGCTCAACCATTTCAGGCTGGCCATAAAGTTCTTTTCAACGATGGTGCCGTTGACCAGGCCCAGATCGACCGGGCTGTTCATCATGATCGGCGTATTTGGCGTCGCCGCCTGCGAGATCAAAATACCGAAGCCGCTGTCGCTGGTCGGCAGGATCACGCTGTTATCCTGCAGCGGATAAGTGCTGCTGAAGCTGGCCTGCAGCGTCTCCCCCTGGCAGTCCTGTCCGGTCGTCGGATCGGACATATTGGCGGCCACCGAGAACGGCACCTGTTTCTCGATTTTGCCCACCACCGCATTCTGACGCGGGATAGTGCCGAAGTTCACCGTCGAACCGTTGTTGGCCACCACGGTGATTTTCGGGTTGCAGGAAATAAACTGAATGTTGCCCAGCCCGGAAATGTAGGCGTTAAAGTTGCTGTTCGGCGTGCCGTTCAAGCCGCCGACGCCATCAACCTGGAACACCGAGTACGAGTTGTTGTCGTTGATCTTGCCGCCGGCCGGCGGCGCCTTGCCGGTTGCTTTAATATAGATGGCGTAAGACACGGTTACCGTCAGCGATCTGGCCGGAGACAAACAACGGCTGCCCGAACGGCGGCATTCCGTGCCGGGACCGACGTCCTGACGTGCGCCTTTAGTCGGTTTGACATCGATCCCCTGATAAGTGACACCCACTTCGATCGAATTATGGATCTGACTCATCCGGGACTGCGGATCCCAGTACAGGTAGGCATTTTCCCCTTTCGGGTTGTTCCAGTCATCCGTACATTGGAAGGTCGAGGTAAAGGTCTGCGAACGCCACAGCAACGCGCCCGGCGCGGTATTGGCGGTCGACACCTTGATGGCTTTATCCAGCACGATATCCTGGCGAATGCTGCCGTTCTGCTTACACGACAGCGCATAGCTGCTCTGCGAAAACGCGCCCAGCGTGACCAGCAGCCCAGCCGCCAACCCGAGATTCTTGTGCTTTAACAAAGAAGACATATCCTTTCCTTTTACGGTTTTCCGCAGGTCAGCGAAAGTTCCTGATAACCCATCAGCTGTTCGGTCGCCGCTTTCAATTCCGGCACCACCAGTGAACAGCTTTCGCCCGCGTCGTTGCCCCATTTCACCAGCAGGCGATCCCCTGCGGAAGCCCCTGAAATATAAATATCGCCGTTGGTACCGACAGTACCGTTGTTCTTGCCGTCCGCACTGAAGACGTTGGCGCCAATCGGCGGTACGCTGCCGTCGGCCATCTTGCTGTGTACCAACAGGCTTTGGCCCGTGTGCGTTTCAAACTTCACGCGGGTGATTGCGCCGTAAGTCGGCACCACGTCTCTCGCCGCCATCGGGATATCCAGGCCGTTGCCGATATCTTCGGTGCGCAGCGCCACGCGGTTATGGCGGTATGGCGACGCAGAGGTCATCACCGCGTAACCGAAGCGGTCGATGGCGACACCCGGTTGGTTTTCGATACGAACGCCCTTGGCGTCTTTGGCTTCCACCAGCACAAACGTATTCTGCAGCGGCTGGGTCAACGTCACGCCGCCGGAGTGTGCGACGATGCCGCCCGCCACGCCCAACGAAGACTGCTGATAATCTTTGCTGTAGCTATAACCAGCATTGATGGTCCCCATGCTGCCCTGATAACCGACGTTGGCCGAGCTGGTTTGGCCCGAATAACGATCATGACCGCTTTGCACCGCATAGTTCAAGCGGTTGTCATCCAGCGCGGTGCCGCTCAGGCCGGCGCTGTAGGTATTGCCGCTCTGCTTGCTGTGGCCGGCGTTGAAGCTGGCGGTCATGTCCGACGAATCCTTGCTGAAGAAGCTGAACGGAATCGATACGGTCAGGTTGACGCTGCGGTCTTTATAGCCGTAGTTGCTGCGGCTGTCCTGATAGAAGACGCCATAGCTGATATTTTTATAGCTGCTGTTGAAACCGGTTTGTACGGTGCGGTCTTCGCCGGATCCGCCCCAGTAAGACTGGTTGCTGAGGTTGGCGTACAGCGTCGAATTACCGGCGATGCGCTGGTTGACAGACAGCTCAACGCGCTGGCGTTTGTTGTTGAAACGGCTGGTGTAATAGCTGCGACGGCGAGATTCCGCCCAGTCCGGCACGCCCAGGTTGCGATCGTTTTGATCGTAGTAATCGTTACGGTAATAACCGTTCTCATAGCGTTCGCGCTCGGCAACCGCATCGGAGAAATCATAATAGCCGGAGGTCGAGTAACGGTAACCGGCAATGCGGAATTCCGTCCCCCAATCGTTGAGCGACTTGGAATACAGGAAACGGAAACTCTCCCCCTGCTTGTCATCGCCGTTCACCAGGTTGGTGTCGGAATAGGACATATCAAAAGAGACAGCCCCCCAGTTCCCCAGGTTTTTACCGAGGCCCACGACCGCTGAACGGTAGTTTTCCGCCACCAGCACGCCACCGTAAGGCGTGATGTCATACGCCATACCGTGCGACAAGGTGCCTTGGACAAACTTGGGCTGATAGCGGCTGGTGCCGTCGTGGTATTTACCGGCGGTCAGCTGATAGTTCCAAATCCCTTCGCGCAGCATGTTCGGCACCGAGGAGAACGGCACGACGAAAGAGGTTCTCGAACCGTTGGCTTCGATAACCGTCACGTCCAGGTTACCGCTCAGGGTGCTTGGGAAAATGTCCGTCAGCGCAAACGGCCCTGGCGGCACGTTGGTGCTGTAAATGGTATAGCCGTTCTGACGCACTTCAACGCGCGCGTTGGTCGTCGCCACACCGCGCACCACCGGCGCATAGCCGCGCTGGCTTTCCGGCAGCATGTCGTCGGCGCTGGACATCTGCACACCGCGGAACTGAATGCTGTCGAAAACATTGTTATTAGTGTTGGTCTGGCCGATCACCAGACGGCTGCGCAGAGAAACGATGTCCGTTTCCGCCCAGCTGGAAATATTCTTCCAATGCGTACCGGCGCCCGACTGTTGGTTCAACGTCGAGTTGTTGCGCAGGCGCCAATCGCCAATATTGAGACCATTGTTAAGGCTCAGGAAGTAATAGTCGGAAGTCTTGTCGTTCTGGTTGTTGCCGTAGCGGTTATGAGTGCCGCTAAAGTTATAGTTAACAAAGCCGGCATTGATGCCGCGATCGTAAACTTTCGGCGAAATGGCGCCTTGCGGGCGCGGGATCAGAAACACCTGCGGCACTTCCAGATCCATACGCTGTACGGCGGCGTCATAGCTCAGCTTGGCGCCGGAGATCTGTTGTGGCAATGCGTAGCATTGCGCGGCACCGGCGGTGGTCAGATCGCCGGGCAGCTTTACGCCGTAATCCTGGTAGTCCACCGCCGTCAGGCACGGCGCTACCGGAGAGTCTTTGGATTCTTTCTTGAACTCGATTTCGCGGTGATCGATACGCTGCCCGTTGAGATAGATATCAAACGGATATTTACCCGGCAGAATATCATCCCCGCTGGCCAACGACGCCACCTGGGCGATATTGTCATCGCCATGGATGAAGGAAGTGTTGAACTGCTCCTCCGCCATGGCCATCTGTGAGAATGAAAAAGGCACAGCAGAAAAATAAATTACACCATTAATCAGCTTCACCAAACGTTTTGGCGCGAGGGTTGTTATTCTTTTGTGTGCCATTTCTTTCATTCCTTGAAGTGCTTCAAATCAATTCAGTGCGACGTTTTTAATCTCGGTGTGACCGCCATAGTCGTTGATATAGGTAAACGACATAGTGTTGGCTGATTGCGCCCCCTGAGGCAGGGAGATGCGCAGGCTGTCGTGTGGCTTGACCATGTCGGCGTTCACTTTCCAGCTCTTGCCGCCGCTCTTCAGGTTCAGCACGCCCAGCGTGACGAACAGCGGGCCATCGTTAGTCACGACTAAATTGCCGCCCTGGCGCTTCCACTTCAGCGCTTCCGCCTGCTGTTGCAGGTTGGTTTTCAACGAATCCGGGCGATAGAACAGTTTGATACGGGTACGGATCGCCACCTGCAGCACGTTATCTTGCTTAGGCGTTGGCGGAATTTCCTGTACGTTGACCCAGAGCAGAGATTCTCTGTCCTGCGGCAAACCGCTGCCGGAATAGATAAAACGCAAAATGGCGTCTTTCTTGGCAGCCAGCTTCAAAATGGGTGGCGTAACCACGATCGGCAAATTCTTAGGCATCTGGCTTGCATCGCCAGTATCCAGCCAGGTTTGCACCATGTAGGTATCGTCGCTGTCATTGCTGATTGAGAGCGATGCGGATTTACTTGCACTGTTATAGATGACACGCGTCGCATCAACCTGAATGCCGGCAAAGGCATTAACAGAGAATGCGAATAAAATACCAGTCAGAATTTTTTTCATCGGAATGTCTCAACTCTCAAAATTTAGCCATCCTTGGCCAATAACTCTATCTATCCTGCCAGCGAATTATTTGTATTCGATGGTGAAGGTAGCGTTAGAGTTTGCCTGACCGGCAGTTACCAGATCCTGGAAGGATTTGTAACGAGCGCGCAGGTTGAAAGTCGCAGCGCCTGGGTTATCGCCATCAGCAGCAACGGTTACGGTAGCTGGGGTAGCCACTTCCTGAGAGATTGGCAGAGTAGAACCGTTGTTATCCAGAATTTCAACGCCAACGCCAGTCGCGCCGCCAGTTACAGCCAACAGCTCTGGGTGGCCGGCTGGGGTGTTACCGTCGAAACGCAGGGTGTAGTTACCCGCTTCACATTTCTCCAGGCTGATATCGAAAGCTTTAGCACCGCTGGTAGAACCGGCAGTTGGGAAAGCGGTGGTAGGATATTTACCCAGGTAAACTTCTTTATTCTGGTCTTTATCAACAACTTTACAGGTGGACTGTACAATTTCACCGGTGAATTTAACGTTGCCGTTTGCTGCCATTGCGTTGGAAGCAGTTGCAGACAATACCAGGGCAGCCAAAGGCAATAATACTTTTTTCATTTCCAGCTCCATAGAACAATAAAATAATCGATTCAGTGGCGGGCTTATATATATATTGCCGCCACTGAGCATACACTCAGCGATAGCACTCCCTTGCTGAAAAGGAGCGTTGCCTCGATGAACTCATTGCCGGACGAAATATAGACTAAGCATATTCTTAATGTTAAATCGTTTAAAACATTCATAAGCCCCCTCTTGATAGGAATAAACTATCGGCGGATACCTATCGATCGATGTTGACGATTCATATGAATAGGAATAATCTGTGTTTGGGAAAGCTGCAGAGTTCAAGATTTTGCATTAAGGCCTGAAAATCAGAATATTATCCCGAATATTTACACTTAGTAACATATTGCGACGTTTGGACTTTGGCACAAATTACGCGTTTAATGGTCTGTCGACACGTTTCGGCCATCCTGACGCTTTAAATAAGAAATTTACCAATAAACCTGGAGTAACTTTCTTTTTAACCATTTAAAATCAACAAGTTAAATATCAATCCAAGGATTGGGAAATGAGCGGTTCTTTCAGAGAGAAAAATAACGGCATTAATTATGTTTTTCAGCCAATGTTCGCGAAATCGGGACAATTGCTGGCCGTTGAATGTCTGTCTCGCTTTACGTTTAATAGCGAATACGCCCATTTTTCTCCTGAACAGTTCTTTCGTCACGCCGACAGCGCAACCCGGATTGAGATTTTGATGGATCAGATCAATCTGATCGATAAATACAAACACTGGTTTCATGAAAACCAAGTGATAGCCACTTTGAATGTTGACGATTATTCCCTGCAATCGCTGGCGAATACTCACTTTGCCGAAAGAATTAATGCCCTGCGCTGTATTCATTTTGAGATCAGCGAGAATTCAACCCGGCTGGTGAAAGATCGCGTGCACGGCGATCCGTCATTGAATAGTTATTCATTTTGGCTCGATGATTTTGGTTCTGGCTATGCGGGTTTTTCCGCGTTGTACAACAGCCAGTTCCGCTTCGTTAAGCTCGACCGTTTTTTGCTTTGGGACTTTATGAAAAAGTCCGGCGGCGAGGGCTTGATGCGCGCGTTACTGCGCTTCTTTTACCTTAATCATTACAAGGTAATTATCGAAGGAGTTGAAACTCCCGAACACAAGAAATGGCTGGATGAAATGCCATATTACGCACTGCAGGGAAAGCTGTGGAAGGAATCCAGCATCAAGGATTTGAACTCGCTTCTTACAGCTGAATACTTTTAACTCGGTATTGGTGTTTGCCCTATGTCTAAAAACAACGTTCTTGTGATTAGTGAGTGTAAGTACAGCTATGTTGGCCTGTCGGTGCTGCTGAAGAAACACTACGGCGCGTACGATATCCGCCTGTTTTCCGATTTCATGCATGGCGGCGCCAAAGCGGAGAAGATCACCAAGCACGATATCGCGCTGATTTTCACCTCGCAAAACCTGGAACAGAGCGTCAACGTGATAGAAAGCCTGGTGTCCCTGCACCAGCAATACAACAGCAAGACGCGCCTGCTGGTGTTCTATGACGACGAGCGCGTAGTGAAACTGCTGTCGATCCTGGGGATTTCCGTTGAGTTGGTCTCCACCCGCATTCCGCTTTATTCGCTGCAGGAAAAAATCCAGCGGCTGCTGGAAAGCAAGGAACCGGGCGGCATCAGAGTGCAGAAAACCCGCGAGCTCAGCCCGGCGGAAAGCGACGTGATCTTCAATCTGCTGCGCGGCGACAGCCTGCTGCACATTGCGGAAAAACGCGGCACGCACCCGAAAACCATCTTCTCGCAAAAATACAGCGCGATGAAAAAGCTGCGGCTGCGCAGCATGAGCACCATCTTCGTCGCCGGAAAATAAACATCTTGGCTTGTTGCGCGGCACGCCGCGCGGCAACCCCCTTCCGCCAGGTTAAATTAATGTAACAACCGGCGACAAAGCAGCAACAGACACACAACATCCTCTCCTGTTGGTTACGATTTGCACACGGATTATCCGTGAGTCATGTCGTGTGGATTAAAATAAACATCAGGAGATGTTATGAAGTCGTCCTTATTCAGCCGCTATACCTGCTTTGTGCTGAGCATCTTGCTCACCCTGGTTTTCTTGATCATGATGCACAACCATCCGTGGTTCTGGCTGCCGGCCCTGGCCTGCGGTTGCCTGATGGTGCTGGGTATCTACGATCTCACGCAGCAGCGCCACGCCATCTGCCGCAACTACCCGATCATCGGCCGCCTGCGCTTCTTCTTCGAGTTCATCCGCCCGGAACTGCGCCAGTATTTCCTCGAGCAGGATAATGAAGAGATCCCGTTTTCGCGCACCCAGCGCACGCTGGTGTATCGCCGTGCGAAAAATGAGATGGGTGACAAACCGTTCGGCACCCTGCTGGACGTCTACCAAACCGGCTATGAGTGCATCGGCCACTCCATGCGGCCGGTCGAAGCCGCCGACCCAACCAGTTTCCGCATCACCATCGGCGGCGCCGATTGCCGCCAGCCCTACTCCGCGTCGATCTTCAACATTTCGGCCATGAGCTTCGGCGCGCTCTCCGCCAACGCCATCCGCGCGCTCAACCTCGGCGCGGCCAAGGGCAACTTCTACCACGACACCGGTGAGGGCAGCATCAGCCGCTATCACCGCGAAAACAACGGCGATCTGGTGTGGGAGCTGGGCAGCGGCTATTTCGGCTGCCGCACCGCCGACGGCCATTTCGATCCGCGCCGCTTTGCCGAACAGGCGCAAAGCCCGCAGGTGAAAATGATTGAAATCAAGCTCAGCCAGGGCGCTAAACCCGGCCACGGCGGCATTCTGCCGGCGAAGAAGGTGGATGCGGAAATCGCCGCCACCCGCGGCGTGCCGGAAGGCGTGGATTGCATCTCGCCGGCTTCGCACAGCGCCTT
>NZ_JVEL01000420.1:10266-26889 GCF_001076875.1 Serratia sp. 506_PEND | reverse complement strand
ACGCTGTTCGTGATAACTCTCCGCGATCGCCCCGGTGATACGCCTCTATCCTCGCTTCCGCAAAACGTTCAGAGGCATGTGTTTCAGGTCGGAGGTAGATCAGTACTTTTCTTCGGGTCAATGTCTACCTCTCCTAACCAATGGCTTTCAAACCATGAACCAGCGCAAACTGTGGATCCTGTGCCACAAAGAAACGATCTTCGCGCAGGTTAACGTGAATACGAATGTCATCAGCCAGCAGGCAGGCTCCCCCGCCCACGACTGCCACATGGGTGTACCCCCTAAAGCGATCAATCGCTTCCAGCACCCGCGTCCGGTAACGTGCGATACCGCTGTGGATTGCCTGTTTTATGGAATCGACGGCATGCGGATCATTGATGTTGTTCGCCAGGTACGTATCGTCGAACCGTTTGATAATCAACCTGTCTACGTTGTAACGGGATAGCGACATACCGGCTTTACGTAAAGCCTGCTGCACTTCATCGGTCACCAGCGATACGCCTAACGCCGGATCGCCGTAGATACGCGATACTGAAGACATCTGGCCCGCTACCTGCGAGATATCCAGCGTCGTTCCGCCGAGGTCAATTATCAACACCGAGTTGGAGGACGAGAGTTGATCACACAGCCCAATACCGGCAGGAATAGACTCCGGACGCACGGTAACGCGGGTGATGGTAAACAGGCGACCGTTATTGAGGTCCACAGGTTGTAGCAGGCTCTGTTTCTTGCGCTCAATGTTATCAAGCCGGTACTGAGCGTCTTCGTCGTAGAACTCCGCCAGCGGCAGCGTCACCACGATATCCACGCACTGCGGTGCAAGCCCACTGGTCCGTAGCGCGTGATGGACTGCAACGGCATTGAGCGGGCTGTACTGCCACTCGATATTGCTGGTGGTGAGGGTATCTGGGGAAATGAGGTCGAATGAATATTTCTCTTTGCCAGCTGTGTAGTTAAACGGCTTACCGTTGCCAAACGTGGCTGACCATCCGCGTTTGAAGCTATTGGGACTGATGTGAGTAAACGTCTTGCTGTGCTGCTCCCACAGCATTTTGATATGGGTTGAGCCGTCGTCAATATAAATGCGCATATTGCACCTTTGGTGAGTCAAATATGAGTTGAGATTGAGTCATCCGGCGTTGCCGGACACGTGAAGGGCGGCTATTGAGCCAGAACTGAGAGCATGATGAGATGAATCAGCGCCATAAAGTGCTCAAAGAGAAAAGGCAGTGCTGCCAGTGAGACAAAGATGAGAAACCTTTTCATAGGGTTAGTTTCCTGTATGGGGTGAGTAAAATGCGACTTGCCATACAAGATTAAGGAGATGAGCGTCGGGAAATTACTGCAGAGCACGATACTGAAAATCGCTCATGCCAGTTATTTGGTTAATAAAGGTAAGGTTTATTTAAAGTGAAATGCAGGGATGATATTTGAGGGGGAAGTTAACGCGCTGCTATGAAATGGAGGACGCCCAACCATGAAGTCTGAGCGTTCAGGGATTACGTTCACATTTACCAGGCTGTCTTACTATTATTTCGACCCGGCATCTTCAGAGTGAGCAAACTCATAAGGTGTTACATAACCCTCGCGGTTTGCCTCCAGGTAGTCAGCCCACCATTGCATCATTTGCTTACGTTCATCAAGATGTTCTGCAAGATAAATGTAAGCAGCACGGACGTTACTTCGTTCCTGGTGACTCATCTGACGCTCCACGGCATCTTTTGACCACAGGCCGGATTCGATCATGGCGCTACATGCCATAGTGCGGAAACCGTGGCCGCAGATGTCGGTTCTGGTATCAAATCCCATCTTGCGCAATGCTTTGTTGATGGTGTTCTCGCTCATCGGTTTATAAGGATTGTGAGCTCCGGTAAAAATCAAATCGAATTCACCGCTGATCTCGTGGATTTGCTCCAGTATATCTACAGCCTGCCTACACAATGGGATCAGATGTGGGGTGCACATTTTGGCACCACGCGTGGAGAACCTGACTCCGGTAATCTCTTCGCGTTTGTCAGGAAGCGTCCAGAGTGCGCGTTTGAAGTCGATTTCCGGCCAGCGAGCAAAACGTAACTCACTGGAACGGATGAAGATGAGCAAAGCCAGCCTGATTGCCAGTATGGTGAGAGGCTGCCCCCGATAGCTGTTCATTTTCTCCAGTAGATCGGCGACCCCTTTAAAAGGCAATGCGGGGTGGTGTTCAGCCTTCTGAGAGGAGATTGCCCCCTTCATGTCCAGAGCCGGGTTATAGCTGATATAAGCATTCTGTACGGCATAGCGCATGATGTTGGTAATGCGGCTTTGCAGTCGCCCAGCGGTATCAATATTATCCCTGGCCTCCACAACTTTAACCGGTGCCAGAAGATCACGGGTATTCAGTTTAGTGATGTCACATTCTCCCAGTGCCGGGAACAAATGTGTTTCCAGTGAAGTTAGGATCCGTTTGGCGTGATCCTTACTCCATTTACGATTGCTTTTGTGCCACTCACGAGCCACGGCCTCAAATGTGCGGATGTTTGTGTGTCCTTTCTTTTCCTCCCGCTTTTCCTGATTAGGATCGACGCCGTTAGCCAGTTGCCTTTTGGCATCGTCGCGGCGGAGGCGTGCTTCCGCTAATGAGATTTCAGGGTAGGGGCCGATAAGATAAGTTTGTGGTTTGCCATTGAAGTGATACAGAAAGCGCCAGCGTTTTGAGCCCGTACTGAAAACGAAAAGATAGAGTTTGTCTGCATCGTAGATTTTGATGAATTTTTTGTCTGTCGGGCATTTTGCATTGCGGACAGCCATATCAGTCAGTGCCATAAAAGATGCCTCTTTTACCACTATTCTGAGGTACCGATTATATCGAACTAAAGATACCTCGGGTGATACCTCGGAAAATATGTTGATGTGGGGAGAATCAGGTTGAGTTCAGTAGACAATCAGGAGAAGGAAATGTTCATAAGTTGCGGACTTAGAAAAGAAAAATGGACGTCGGTTGACGTCCATTGAGAATAGGGTGGTGCCCGGACTCGGAATCGAACCAAGGACACGGGGATTTTCAATCCCCTGCTCTACCGACTGAGCTATCCGGGCAACGCGCAGCATTAAACCGTATTGGCCGAAAGCCGTCAACGGCTTTATGCGTGAAAGACGTTAAAATGCCTCCGGTTGCTGGCTTTTCAGGCAAAGGGCGCAAAAAATGCGCCTGTTCTGGCTATCACCTTGGGTTGGCTGCGCAGCCAACCCGGCCGATTCAGCTCAACGCCCCGTTGCGGCGGCACTGCGCCACCTGCAAGATGTCTTCCGCCAGCCGTTTGGCGACCGATACGTCCTGGAGCTGACGTTTTACCAGCAGTTTGCTCAGGCAGCCTTCCTGAATCAGCTCCATTTGCTGCGCCACCATGTCGGCGTCGTCGGCGTCCATGTCGCGCAGCAGTTCGCGGGTCAGCTCCAGCGAGGTCAGCTTTTGCTGCTCCGCCAGTTGGTGGATCGGGTGATCCGTTTCTGGGAAGAAGCTGCAGGCGGCAATAAACAGGCAGCCGGGATAGCGGTCTTGCTGCACGTATTCCGCCAGTACGTCATAGCGCGCCAGCAACTTTTGCTGCGGGCTCAGGTTTTCATCCAGCAGCAGCTGGCGGCGCCAGGTGTCGATCTGCTGGCCGTGGTAGCGCAGGCAGTCGTACAGCAGCGCTTCGCGATCCGGCCAGAACCGTTTGAGATCGCCGGGCTGAACGTCGAGTTTTTCCGCCAGCATCTCTAATGTGGCGGTCGCCAGGCCCTGTTGTTCCAACAGGCCCAGCGCGGTATCAAGGACGTGTTCACGTTGCACTTGTGCTTCCTCCCATTCACTTCCGATCTTCAGTGTCAGTTATCGCATCACTTTCTGCAAATGCGCGTTGAAGGCTTCCGCCTTCATAAAACCGGTGACCCGCTCGGCCGTCAGCTCGCGGCCTGCCGGATCGAAGAACAGGATCGTCGGCAGCCCCAGCACCTGCAGGTGCTTCAGCAGCGCCGCCTGTTCGGCGCTGTTGGCGGTCACATCCGCCTGCAGCAATACTGCGTTGGCCAGGCTCACCTGCACCGCCGCATCGCTGAAGGTGTATTTCTCGAACTCTTTGCAGGCTACGCACCAGTCGGCGTACAGGTCCAGCATCACCGGTTTGCCCCGCGCCTGTTGCAGCGCCAGATCGAGCTGTTCGACGTTGTTGATGCGGGTAAAGGCCAGATGCGGTTGAGCCGCCTGCTGCGCCTGGTCGGCGCCGAAAGCCCAGTCCTGCAGCGGCCGCGCGGCGATCACCGCTGCCGCCAGCAGCAGCAGTTGCAGAGCGCGCGTCCAGCCGCGCGCGCTTCTCAGGCTCAGGGCGAAGGCCCAGCCGAAGAACGCCAGGCCGAGCAGGCTCCACAGGCGCAGGCCCCACAGATCGCCGATCACTCGCTCCAGCAGGAACACCGGCAGCGCCAGAATGACGAAGCCGAAGGCTTCTTTCACGTACTGCATCCACGGGCCGCTGCGCGGCAGCAGGCGGTTGCCGAACAGGGTGACGATCACCAGCGGGATCCCCATCCCCAGCGCATACAGGTACAGCGTGCCGCCGCCGGCCCACAGGTTACCGCTCTGGGCGATATACAGCAGGATGGCGCTGAGCGGCGCGGTGGTGCAGGGCGAGCAAATCAATCCGGCCAGAGCGCCCATCAGGAACACGCCGGTCAGCGAGCCGCCGCGCTGGGTATTGCTCCAGTTCGCCAGCCGGGTTTGCAGCGTCGAGGGCAGCTGCAGGGAATAGAGGCCGAACATCGACAGCGCCAGCGCGATGAACAGCACCGACAGGCCAATCAGGACGTAAGGATGCTGCAGCGCCGCCTGGAACTGCAATCCGGCGGCGGCCACCACCAAGCCCAGCAAGGTGTAGGTGAGCGCCATGCCCTGCACGTAAACCACCGCCAGCGCCAGAATGCGGCCGCTGCTTTGCGGCCGGTCGCGGCCGAGAATGATGCCGGAGATCAGCGGGTACATCGGCAGCACGCACGGGGTGAAGGCGATGCCGATGCCGATCAGCAATGCCCACAGCGGCGAGAACGGCAGGCTGGCTGGTGTTGCGGATTGTTCGGCTGGTTCAGAGGCAGCCGCCGGATGCGGGGCGTCAGCGCCGGCGCTGACCGCATCCAGCGGGATGACCCGGGTTTCCGGCGGGTAGCAAAAACCGGCTTCGGCGCAGCCCTGATAGGTGACGCTGAGGCTGGCGTTGGCCGCCGCCTGTTGCAGCGGCACCTGCAGACTCAGCTGCTGTTTGAAAATCGCCACTTCGCCGAAGAACTCGTCCTTGTGGCTCAACCCTTCGGGCAGGGTAAACGCGCCGAGTGTCGCCTGCTGCGGCACCAGTTTGATCTGCTGGCGATACAGGTAGTAGCCGGGGCGGATCTGCCAGTTCAGCGTTACCTGGTTGCCTTGCTGTTTGAAATCGAAAGCGAAGGCCCGATCGACGGGCACGAACTGGCTGCCGCCCGTCGGCGCGAACAGCGAAGCCTGTGCCGCCTGCGGCAGGAAGCACAGGCTGCAGAGCAGCAAAATCAGTTTAAGGAAGCGTTGATCCATAACAGGTAGTCTTTATCTCCGGCCATCACCGGCAAGACCAGCAGCTCGGGCGTCTGGTAAGGGTGATGTTGTTTCAGGGTGTCGAGCAGGGCTTGCTGACGGCGGCGATCGCTTTTGAACAGCATCTGCACCTCGTATTCCTGTTCCAGTTTCCCTTCCCAGTAATACAGCGAGGTGGCGCCGGGCAGCAGTGTGGCGCAGGCCGCCAGCTTATCGCCCAAGACCCGCGCCGCCAGTTCCTGGGCGCTGGCTTCATCGGGTGCGGTACAGAGTATGACGACAGCTTCGCAATCAGACATCTTCAGCCCTCTCATCGGTTCGAATGGGCACTATACCCTGAAGGCGGATTGGCTAGAAGGCGAGTTTATCGCCAAAAGGAAAACCGGGGCCGCAGCCCCGGTCTAAGCCTTACAGCATGACGCTGCCAAGCAGGAAGCCGAATACCACCGCGAAGATCACGCCCATGGTGCCGGGAATGAAGAACGGATGGTTGAACACGAAGCGGCCGATGCGCGTGGTGCCCGTATCGTCCATCTGCACCGCGGCGACCAGCGTCGGGTAGGTCGGCAGGATGAACAGGCCGGAAACGGCGGCGAAGGAGGCGACGGCGGTCAGCGGCGACACGTTCAGCGCCAGCGCCATCGGCATCAGCGCCTTGGCGGTGGCGGCCTGCGAGTACAGCAGCGCCGAGCAGAAGAAGAAGATCACCGCCAGCAGCCACGGGTGCGCCTGAATGACGCTGCCGGCCGTCTCTTTGATCCAGTCGATGTTGGCCTGTACGAAGGTGTCGCCCAGCCAGGCGACGCCGAGGATACAGATACAGGCGCTCATGCCGGCCTTGAAGGTGCTGGAGTTCAGCACCATGTCAGTGTCGACGCGGCACAGCAGGGTGGTCAGCGTGGCGACGCTCAGCATGATGATCAGGATGGCGTTGGTGGTGTTCATCAGCGGCTTGGCCACCAGGCCCAGGCCCGGGCTGTTGATGATGGCGTAGGCGACCACGCACAGCACGCCCAGCAGGAACAGCAGCACCGAGGTTTTGGCGCGCGGCTTGATCGCCAGCGCGTTGTTGCCGCGCAGGGTGATCAGGCCCTCTTCCAGGCGTTTCAGGTACACCGGGTCGTTAGACAGTTTGGAGTCGAACAGCCAGGTCACCAGCAGCGACATCACCAGCACCGCGCAGAAGGTGGACGGGATCACCACCATCAGCAGATGCAGGTAGCTGACGCCGTGGCCTTCCATCACCGAAGACATGTACACCACCGCGGCGGAGATCGGCGAGGCGGTGATGGCGATCTGGGCGGAGACGACGGCGGTCGACAGCGGCCGGCAAGGTTTAATGCCCTGTTCTTTCGCCACTTCGGCGATCACCGGCAGCGCCGAGAGCGAGATGTTGCCGGTGCCGGCGAAGATGGTCAGGAAGTAGGTGACGATAGGAGCGAGAATGGTGATGTGCTTGGGGTTCTTGCGCAGCAGCTTTTCGGTCTGCTGCACCAGGTAGTCCATCCCCCCGGCGACCTGCATCGCGGAGATCGCCGCGATCACCGCCATGATGATGGAAATCACGTCGAAGGGAATGCTGCCTGGCTTGACGCCGATCAGCGCCAGGACCAGAACGCCCAACCCCCCCGCGAACCCGATACCGATACCGCCCAACCTGGCCCCTAAAAAGATGGCCAGCAGAACGATAACCAATTCTACGGCTAGCATAGTGTTTACTCCTTAAAATGAGAGAAATTGAAAATCAAACGTTAAAATTTTGTGGGCGCCGGAAAGTAAAAAGGCACGCTATCCAGAGGATTTAGCGTGCCTTTCAGGGCTACCGGGTAGGTCTGTTATTGTTCATTTTCATCCGTATAGCGTTTGGCTTTATAGGCTGGGTGCATCAGGTTCTCCACGGAGAAGATGTCATCCAGCTCGGCTTCGGTCAGCAGGCCGCGTTCCAGCACCACTTCGCGCACGCTCTTGCCGGTTTCGGCGCAGATCTTCCCGACGATGTCACCGTTGTGGTGGCCGATGAACGGGTTCAGATAGGTGACGATACCGATCGAGTTGAAGACGTAGTGTTCGCAGACTTCTTTATTCGCGGTGATGCCGTTAATGCATTTTTCCAGCAGGTTATAACAGGCGTTGGTCAGGATGTGGATCGACTCGAACATCGCCTGGCCGATCACCGGCTCCATCACGTTCAACTGCAGCTGGCCCGCTTCGGCCGCCATGGTAACGCAAGTGTCGTTGCCAATCACCTTGAAACACACCTGATTGACCACTTCCGGCACCACCGGGTTCACTTTGGCCGGCATGATGGACGATCCCGCCTGCAGCTCCGGCAGGTTGATTTCGTTCAGGCCGGCGCGCGGGCCGGAGGAGAGCAGGCGCAGGTCGTTGCAGATTTTGGACAGTTTCACCGCCAGGCGTTTGAGCGCGCTGTGCACCATCACGTAGGCGCCGCAGTCGGAGGTGGCCTCGATCAGGTCTTCCGCCGGCACCACCGGCAGGCCGCTGACTTCCGCCAGTTTTTGCACCGCCAGCGGCTGATAGCCTTCCGGAGTGTTGAGCGCGGTGCCGATGGCGGTGGCGCCCAGGTTCACTTCCAGCAGCAGCTCCGCGGTGCGGTGCAGGTTGCGGGTCTCTTCATTCAGCAGCACGCTGAAGGCGTGGAATTCCTGGCCGAGGGTCATTGGCACCGCGTCCTGCAGCTGGGTGCGGCCCATTTTCAGAATGGTTTCGAACTCTTTCGCCTTGCGATCGAAGCCTTCGCGCAGCTGGTTGATGGCGTCGATCAGTTTCTGGTTGGAGGCGTACACCGCGATGCGGAATCCGGTCGGGTAGGCGTCGTTGGTGGACTGGCATTTATTGAGGTGATCGTTCGGATTCAGGTACTGGTATTCGCCTTTTTGATGGCCCATCAGCTCCAGGCCGATGTTCGCCAGCACTTCGTTGGTGTTCATGTTCAGCGAGGTGCCCGCGCCACCCTGGAATACGTCCACCGGGAACTGATCCATGCACTTGCCTTTATCCAGCACCTCGTCGCAGGCCTGGATGATCACGTCGGCGATTTTGCGCGGGATGGTTTTGAGTTCTTTGTTGGCCATCGCCGCGGCCTTTTTCACCATCACCATGCCGCGAACGAACTCGGGGACATCGCTGATTTTGCTGTTGCTGATGTAGAAGTTTTCAATCGCACGCAGAGTGTGAACTCCGTAGTAAGCGTCTGCGGGGACTTCACGTGTTCCTAACAGGTCTTCTTCGATACGAATGTTGTTTGACATGAGAACCTTCTCTATGTGTTGCTGCCGAATTAATAATTTGTCAGGTCAAGGCTAAAGGGCACAGCCTAAATTAATATTGCCGAAGGCTTGGGGCGTGAAACGATTAACCAAATCGCCCGTTGCTGCCCAGATCATATGCTGGTTGATAAGAAATGACTGAATCCAGATCACCTTATGGCGTTTAAGGATATGCCCTTTTCCGGTTCTGTGACTTCTTTCACGTTTGTGAACTTTAGCAATAAAAACCGGCTCTCGGTTGAAATGGTGGGGGGATGCCCTCATTGTAATGGTGTCGGCCGTTTACGGCCTCTTTTTTTCGCGCCGTCGCCCCCGTGGCGGCCGCGCTTTACCTACCGATAGGAGAACCAGGTGCGCTGGTTACCGCTACTGCTGATATTTCTGCTGGCTTACATAGAAATATCCATCTTTATCAAAGTCGCCGCCGTGCTCGGCGTGGCTGTCACCCTGTTGCTGGTGGTGTTCAGCTCCTGCGTCGGCATTTCGCTGGTGCGCAATCAGGGCATGAAAACCTTCGTCCAGATGCAGCAAAAACTGGCGGCCGGCGAAAGCCCGGCGGCGGAAATGGTGAAAAGCGTTTCGCTGGTGCTGGCGGGCTTCCTGCTGCTGATTCCGGGCTTCTTCACCGACTTCCTCGGCCTGCTGCTGCTGCTGCCGCCGGTGCAAAAATCGCTGACGCTGAAGCTGATGCCGCATCTGTCGGTGTATCGCCCCGGCGGTTGGACGGGCGGCGACGCCGCCAACGGCAACACCTTTGACGGCGAATTCCAGCGCAAGGACGACGAGCGCCCGGTGCTGGAACATCGCCCGGACGAGGATCGCAAACCTCACGATCGTTAAGCAAACGCGGCCTAGGCCGCGTTTTTCATCTCTGCGGCACTCGCCGAACCAAAAATGCGAAATTTTTTTCGCTAGCCCCCTTGAAGGGGGCTGGAACGCCCCCATCTCAAATGCCACGAGGCCGGTAATAACAACCACCCGGTGTACAACCCTAAATCTGATAGAGACCTTCTTACAGGAGAGCGTTCAATGAGTATTCGTCCATTGCATGACCGCGTTATCGTCAAGCGCAAAGAAGTTGAATCAAAATCTGCTGGCGGCATCGTCCTGACTGGCTCTGCTGCGGGTAAATCCACTCGCGGTGAAGTGGTTGCAGTGGGTAAAGGGCGTGTGCTGGAAAACGGCAACATCCAACCGCTGGATGTGAAAGTTGGCGATATCGTGATTTTCAACGACGGCTACGGCGTGAAAGCAGAGAAGATCGACAATGAAGAAGTGTTGATCATGTCCGAAAGCGACATTCTGGCAATTGTTGAAGCGTAATTGCGCTTTATCTTCTGAACTGAACGAGTTGAAGGGAAATACCAATGGCAGCTAAAGACGTAAAATTCGGCAATGACGCTCGCGTGAAAATGCTCCGCGGCGTGAATGTTCTCGCTGATGCAGTAAAAGTGACCCTGGGCCCGAAAGGCCGCAACGTAGTGCTGGATAAATCTTTCGGCGCGCCGACCATCACCAAAGACGGCGTTTCCGTTGCGCGTGAAATCGAACTGGAAGACAAGTTCGAGAACATGGGCGCACAGATGGTGAAAGAAGTGGCCTCCAAAGCGAACGACGCGGCGGGCGACGGCACCACCACTGCAACCGTACTGGCTCAATCCATCATCACCGAAGGCCTGAAAGCGGTTGCTGCAGGCATGAACCCGATGGATCTGAAGCGCGGCATCGACAAAGCGGTTGTCGCTGCGGTTGAAGAACTGAAAAAACTGTCCGTGCCTTGCTCCGACTCCAAAGCTATCGCTCAGGTCGGCACCATCTCCGCCAACTCCGACGAAACCGTGGGTAAACTGATCGCGGAAGCGATGGAGAAAGTGGGCAAAGAAGGCGTTATCACCGTTGAAGAAGGCACCGGCCTGCAAGACGAACTGGACGTGGTTGAAGGTATGCAGTTCGACCGCGGTTACCTGTCCCCATACTTCATCAACAAGCCGGAAACCGGTTCTGTTGAGCTGGAAAGCCCGTTCATCCTGCTGGCTGACAAGAAGATCTCCAACATCCGCGAAATGCTGCCGGTGCTGGAAGCCGTTGCCAAAGCAGGCAAACCGCTGCTGATCATCGCTGAAGACGTTGAAGGTGAAGCGCTGGCGACCCTGGTGGTCAACACCATGCGCGGCATCGTGAAAGTGGCTGCCGTTAAGGCGCCTGGCTTCGGCGACCGTCGTAAAGCCATGCTGCAGGACATCGCTACTCTGACTGCCGGTACCGTTATCTCTGAAGAGATCGGTCTGGAGCTGGAAAAAGCCACCCTGGAAGACCTGGGCCAGGCGAAACGCGTTGTCATCAACAAAGACACCACCATCATCATCGATGGCGTGGGCGACGAAGCGACCATCCAGGGCCGCGTTGCTCAGATCCGTCAGCAGATCGAAGAAGCGACCTCTGACTACGATCGTGAAAAACTGCAGGAGCGCGTAGCGAAACTGGCCGGCGGCGTTGCCGTTATCAAGGTTGGCGCAGCGACTGAAGTTGAAATGAAAGAGAAGAAAGCACGCGTTGAAGACGCCCTGCACGCGACCCGCGCTGCAGTGGAAGAAGGCGTGGTTGCCGGCGGTGGCGTCGCGCTGATCCGCGTTGCAGGCAAAATCGCCGCGCTGAAAGGCGACAACGAAGACCAGAACGTGGGTATCAAAGTTGCGCTGCGCGCGATGGAAGCCCCTCTGCGTCAGATCGTGGTCAACGCCGGTGAAGAAGCTTCCGTTATCGCCAACCAGGTGAAAGCGGGCGAAGGCAGCTACGGCTACAACGCTTACTCTGAAGAATACGGCGACATGATCGCGATGGGTATCCTGGATCCAACCAAAGTGACCCGTTCTGCTCTGCAGTACGCGGCTTCCGTGGCTGGCCTGATGATCACCACCGAATGCATGGTCACCGACCTGCCGAAGGCTGACGCACCGGATCTGGGCGCAGCAGGCGGCATGGGTGGCATGGGCGGTATGGGCGGCATGATGTAATCATCCCCCACACGCTTGTGTGCTGAGAACCCCGGTCAAGTGACCGGGGTTTTTTTATGCCTGAGCGCCGCCGCACTGTATTTGATGATATTTTTGCCGCCGGAGGCGATTTAACTGGTAAACTGGTAAGTCATCAGCTGTCGCTCAAGACGTTGGCCCGCTAGCCGTGGCAACGGATGCTTAAGAGATGGCATCGCTTTCTGATAAGCTTTTGCGTAATTCTCAACATCGAATGGGGAACAAGATGCGGATTAAAGCCTTACTGGGTCTTTCGGCAGCGATGCTGCTGGCGGGTTGCAGCACCACTCATGAACTGACCGCTGCGGGTCAGCAGATCAAGTTCACCGACAGCAAGCCGGCGGCGGAATGCCAGCTGCTGGGGGAAGTGACCGGCACCCAGAGCAACTGGCTGTCCGGCAACGGCGGTGAGGGCAGCTCCATGCGCGGTGCGGCCAACGATCTGCGCAACAAGGCGGCGGCGATGGGTGGCAACGTCATTTACGGCGCCAACAGCCCAAGCCAGAACCTGCTCTCCAGCTTCGCGCCGCTGGACAGCAAAATGGTCGGCCAGGTTTACAAGTGCCCGTAAGGCGCTGAGGCCAAACGCCGCACAGAGATAAAAAAAGAGGAATGCCACGGCATTCCTCTTTTCGTTCCATCGGGCCATGTGGCGCGCGTCATTCCTGCATCAGGCGCAGGTCGATCGGCGTTTTGCTCGGTTCGCCGCCCACTTCACGCGTCAGGCGCGGCACCAGATAACCGGACACCTTGCTCAGCAGCGCCTGCATGATGACGCGCGCTTCATCGTCGCTGACCATGAAGTGCGCCGCGCCCTGCACCTTGTCCAGCACGTGGATGTAGTAGGGCAGGATGCCGGCGTCGAACAGCGCGTTGCTGAGCGCCGCCAGCGTGTCGGCATCGTCGTTGACGTCGCGCAGCAACACGCTTTGGTTGAGCAGCGTGACGCCGGCGAGGCGCAGCTGGGCCATGGCGCTCCGCAGCTCGCGGTCGATTTCGTTGGCGTGGTTGATGTGCGTGACCATCAGCACCTGCAGGCGCGAGGCTGACAGCAGGCGGCACAACGCCGGCGTAATGCGCGCCGGGATCACCACCGGCAGACGGGTGTGAATGCGCAGGCGTTTCAGGTGCGGGATGGCTTCCAGTTCGCCGACCAGCCACTCCAACTCGCTGTCTTTGGCCATCAGCGGGTCGCCGCCGGAAAAAATGATCTCGTCGAGTTCCGGGTGTTGGCGGATATAATCCAGCGCCTGCCGCCAGTTGTTCTTGTTGCCCTGATTATCCTGATAGGGGAAGTGGCGGCGGAAGCAGTAACGGCAGTTGACCGCACAGCCGCCTTTGACCAGCAGCAGCGCGCGATTGCGGTATTTGTGCAGCAGTCCCGGCACCACGCTGCGCTGCTCATCGAGCGGATCGGTGGTGAACCCTGGGGCGTTGATGAACTCTTCTCTGGCGGTCAGCACCTGGCGCAGCAGCGGGTCGTTGGCATCGCCGGGGCGCATGCGCACAGCGAAGGCGCGCGGCACGCGCAGGGCAAACAGCCGGCGGGCATCTCGCCCCTGCGGCAGTTCCGGGTGCGTATTCAGTGACAAAAGCTGCAGTAATTCATCGGGATCGGTAATAACATCGGCGAGTTGATGCAACCAATCTTCTCTATGTGCCGTACTTTGGGTTATAATGTGTGCCATTTTTTTGGCTAAGCTACCAGTTCAAATATTCAGAGGGCCATCATGGCGACTTATTCTAGCAACGATTTCCGTCCGGGTCTTAAAATCATGTTCGAGGGCGAACCTTACGCCGTCGAAGCCAGTGAGTTCGTTAAGCCGGGCAAAGGCCAGGCGTTTGCACGCGTGAAAATGCGTCGTCTGCTGACCGGCACCCGCGTGGAAAAAACCTTCAAGTCTACCGATTCTTGCGAAGGCGCAGACGTGATGGACACCAACATGAACTACCTGTACAGCGACGGTGAGTTCTACCACTTCATGCACCCTGAGTCTTTCGAACAGCATCAGGTTGACGGCAAAACCGTCGGTGACGCGGCCAAATGGCTGCAGGATAACGCAGAGTGCATCATCACTCTGTGGGATGGCCGTCCAATCGCCGTTCAGCCGCCGAACTTCATCGAAGCGGAAATCACCGATACCGATCCTGGCCTGAAAGGTGATACCGCAGGGACTGGCGGCAAGCCGGCGACCCTGAGCACCGGCGCCGTGGTAAAAGTGCCGTTGTTCGTCCAGATCGGCGAAGTGATCAAGGTTGACACTCGCTCTGGCGAATACGTCTCTCGCGTTAAATAAGTTTCAAAACAGAGGAACCCTGGCGGTTCCTCTGTTTTACCCCATCCCCGTTCGTTGGCAGAAAATCCGCATGTTCAAGAAAACGTTGTTGGCCGTGCTCTCCCTGTTGTTCCTTTTCTCCCTCAGCAGTTGCAATACGTTTCGCGGTTTCGGCGAAGACGTTCAGCATCTCGGCGGCGCCATTTCGCGCACGGCCAGCTGACCCGGCCCTTAACCCGATGTATTCGCGCCACAAAGCCGGTGGCGATTCCACTCTCTGCGCCAATTTTGACTACGCTTAGAAAGCCGTACTTTTTCATCAACGACAAATAAGGACTTTCTTATGCTGAAGAAAAGTATTATCGCGATCTTCTCTTTGATGATTTTGAGCTCGCTGACCGCCTGCAACACCACCCGCGGCGTGGGTGAAGACATTCAGGCCGGCGGCAAGGCTATTCAGCGCAGCGCGGAATAATCCGTTCTCCACCCGGCGGCGTTCCCGCTGCGGAGGGCCGCCGCATTTCCACCTCTTGCCTGCGCGTTAACGCTGCTGCTATCCTGCCGCAGTGCGGGTGAGGTTACCCGTCATGCATCACCTCGCTAAACGGGACGACCCGTTTACGCGTCATTTTATCGGGGACGACCCCAGTGGTAGGGAGGCCGTCTCATGGCCTGGATTATTTTGCTTATCGCCGGTTTGCTCGAAGTGGTTTGGGCTATCGGTCTGAAATACACCCACGGTTTTACCCGGCTGACGCCGAGCATCATCACCATCGCCGCAATGGTGGTCAGCATGTTGCTGTTGGCCAACGCCATGAAAACGCTGCCCGCCGGCACCGCCTACGCGGTGTGGACCGGCATCGGCGCGGTGGGCGCGGCCATCATGGGCATGGTGCTGTTGGGGGAATCGACCAATATTGCGCGCATCATCAGCCTGTGCCTGATCGTGGTCGGCATACTCGGGCTGAAGTTCAGCAGTCACTGATCGGCGGACTGCTGCACCCAGATCAGCGCATCGGTGGCGAAACCGTAGCCCTTGGCTATCTGCAATAAACGGTCGCGTACGCTGGCGTCAAGCGTCGGCGTGCGCGACAGGATCCACAGATAGTCGCGGTTAGGGCCGCAAACCAGCGCGTAGCGATATTCCGGATCCAGGGCTATCACGTTGTAGCCGCCATAGAAGGGGCCGAAGAACGACACTTTCAGCGCCGCGACCTGCGGTGAACCGATAAAGTAGGCTTTGCCTTCGCTTTCTTGCCATTGCTGTTTTTGCGCATTGAAGCCGCGATTGATGACTTTCAGCCCGCCGTCGGCACGCGGGCCGTAATGGGCGGTCACCTGCTGCAAACCGCGTTCAAAACGATGATCCAGACGAGCGATCTCATACCAGGTGCCGAGATAGCGCTGGCTGTCGAAAGGGGTCACGACCTTGATGTCTTTAGGCGGGGAGACGCTGCAGGCGACGGAGAGCAGGGCGGAAAGCATGACGCTAAGCTTTGACCATAAACGCATCGGTGACTCCTGTTTACCGGGGGCGAGTAGACAGTGTAGCCGATGAGAAAAGGGCGGCCAACGGGCGTTGGCCGCCTGAGCGGTTTACAGCGTGACGACGCCGATGACGGTGACGACGCTGAGAATTGCCGCCAGACCGTAGAACACCCACTTGCCGGCCGGCACGTGGATCTTCAGATCGTGCATCGCATGGTGGATGCGGTGCAGGCCGCACCACAGCGGCAGAATGATCATCAGCAGCAGGAACAGACGGCCTATGAGGCTTTGGCAGAACGCCAGCACGCGCTCATAACCCAGCGCTTCACCGGGGAACAGCCCCAGCGGCAGCAGAATGCCGACCAGCAGCACGATGGCCGGCGCGACAATCGCGCCCCACATGCCGCCGGCGCCGAACAATCCCCAGAAAACCGGCTCGTCGGAGCGTTTAGGTGCTTGATTTATCATGATTCCTCCGGATTAGAACAGGGCCACGGCCAGGATGACCACGCTGACGACGATCGTGACGGCCCACAGCCCTTTCACGATGGGGCCCGGTCCCATTTTCTCGCTGTTGACCACGATATTGGCGGCCTTCGGCGCCAGATCGAACCAGGTTTTGGTGTGCAGCGCCGCCGCCAGCAGGGCGACGACGTTGATTAACAGCACCAGCGGGTTCTGCAAGAAGCCGACGAAGCCGGCCCAGCTCTCGGCGCCGCCCTTCAGCGCGAACACGCCGTAGAGCAGCACGATGCTGAACCAGACCGCCAGCACCGAGGTGCCTTCACGCAGCATGTAGAAACGGTAGAAGCCGAGCTTTTGCCACCAGGTGGGCGTCATGGTGCGCACATAGGGCTTACGTTGAGTTGTCATGGCAATTTTCTCCCTTATTGCGGCTTCAACATGGCGATCATGAAGTCTTTGGCGCTCTCCACCTTGCCTTGCTGGATAGCTGCGGCGGG
>NZ_JVEL01000420.1:0-10258 GCF_001076875.1 Serratia sp. 506_PEND | reverse complement strand
GGACAGACTTCGGAGCAATAGCCGACGAAGGTGCAGCTCCAGACGCCGTTTTGGCCGTTGAGCTGCGGCATACGCTGTTTCTTGCCGTGGTCGCGGTTGTCCAGGTTATAGCGGTGCGCCAGCGTGATCGCCGCCGGGCCGATAAACTCGGGGTTGAGGCCGAACTGCGGGCACGCCGCGTAGCACAGGCCGCAGTTGATGCAGCCGGAGAACTGGTGGTACTTGGCCATCTGCGCCGGGGTCTGCACGTTCGGGCCATCCTCCGGTTTGCGATCGTTGCCGATGATGTACGGTTTGATCGCCTCCAGGCTTTCGATGAAGTGGGTCATGTCGACCACCAGATCGCGCTCGATCGGGAAGTTGCCCAGCGCTTCGACCTTCATGCCGCCGACGTAGTCGCGCAGGAAGGTTTTGCACGCCAACTTCGGCACGCGGTTGACCATCATGCCGCAGGAGCCGCAGATCGCCATGCGGCAAGACCAGCGGTAGGAGAGATCCGGCGCCAGGTTATCCTTGATATAGCCCAGCGCATCGAGCAGCGAGGTCTGTTCGTCGTAAGGCACGGCGTAAGTGACGAAATGCGGTTCGGCGTCGCTTTCCGGGTTATAGCGCATGACGTCGATCTTCAGGGTTTGCATCTCAGCCATTTGCCTGCTCCTTATTCTTTTTCTCCTGCGCTTCGGCTTCTGCGCCGTAGACGCGTTTGGCCGGCGGCAGCTTGGTGATTTTCACGTCGCTGTATTCGAGACGCGGCGCGCCCTGCGGGTTATGGAACGCCAGCGTATGCTTGAGGAAGTTGACGTCGTCACGCTCGGTGCAGCCTTCGTCCAGGCGCTGATGGGCGCCGCGCGACTCTTTGCGGTTAAACGCGGAGTGCGCCATACATTCGGCGACGTCCAGGCCGTAGCCCAGCTCGATGGTGTACAGCAGATCGGTATTGAACACGCTGGAGTTGTCGGTGATTTTGACGCGTTTGAAGCGCTCTTTCAGCTCGGCCAGCTTATCGATGGTTTTTTGCATCAGCTCCGGCGTGCGGTAGATGCCGCAGCCTTCTTCCATCGACAGCCCCATTTCGTCGCGGATCTTCGCCCAGTTTTCGTTGCCTTCCTGCTTCATCAGGTTGCTCAGGCGGGTTTCGACGTCGCGGGTTTGCGCATCCAGCGCGCTGCCGTTGGCCGGCGCGGTTTCCAGCGCGCGGCGCGCCGCGTGCTCACCGGCGACGCGGCCGAACACCACCAGTTCCGCCAGCGAGTTGGAGCCGAGGCGGTTGGCGCCGTGCAGGCCGACGGAGGAGCACTCGCCGACCGCGAACAGCCCCTTGATGCGGGTTTCACAGTTCTGGTCGGTTTCAATGCCGCCCATGGTGTAGTGCGCGGTAGGGCGCACCGGGATCGGATCTTTCACCGGATCGACGCCGACGTAGGCCTTGGCCAGTTCGCAGATGAACGGCAGCCGCTCCAGCAGCTTTTTCTCGCCCAGGTGGCGCAGATCGAGGTAAACCACGTCGCCGCGCGGGGTGGCGATGGTGCGGCCTGCGCGCCATTCGTGCCAGAAAGCCTGCGACACCTTGTCGCGCGGGCCCAGCTCCATGTATTTGTTCTTCGGTTCGCCCAGCGGGGTTTCCGGGCCCATGCCGTAGTCTTGCAGGTAGCGGTAGCCATCCTTGTTCACCAGGATGCCGCCTTCGCCGCGGCAGCCCTCGGTCATCAGGATGCCGGAACCGGGCAGGCCGGTCGGGTGATACTGCACGAACTCCATGTCGCGCAGCGGTACGCCGTGGTGGAACGCCATGCCCATGCCATCCCCGGTCACAATGCCGCCGTTGGTATTGTAGCGGTAAACGCGCCCGGCGCCGCCGGTGGCCATCACCACCGCGTTGGCGCGGATCTGCACGCGGGTGCCTTCCATCATGTTGAGCGCCACCAGGCCGCGCGCCTGGCCGTCATCCACCAGGATATCCAGCACGAAGTGCTCGTCGAAGCGTTGAATTTGCGGGTATTTCAGCGAGGTCTGGAACAGGGTGTGCAGCATGTGGAAGCCGGTCTTGTCGGCGGCGAACCAGGTGCGTTCGATCTTCATGCCGCCGAAGCGCCGCACGTTGACTGAGCCGTCCGGTTTGCGGCTCCACGGGCAGCCCCACTGCTCGAGCTGGGTCATCTCGCGCGGGCACTGATGCACGAAGTGATCGACCACGTCCTGCTCGCACAGCCAGTCGCCGCCGGCGACGGTGTCGTGGAAGTGGTAGTCGAAGGTATCGTGATCCTGAGTGACGGCGGCGGAGCCTCCCTCGGCGGCAACCGTGTGGCTGCGCATCGGGTAGACCTTAGAGATCAGCGCGATTTTCAGTTGGGGATTGGCTTCCGCTGCGGCTATTGCTGCACGTAAACCAGCGCCCCCGGCCCCAATAATGGCAAGATCGGCGTTAAAGGTTTGCACTGCATTCCTCCAATGTTCTTGTTAAGAACGGCAAGTTAAATATCTATGCTTAAAATTTAGCGAACTCTTCGGGTGCTAACTAATTGAACCGATTAATGTTGCTTAAAGGTTAAGGATAGATATCTCCCACCAATAATGGGGAATTAACTATACCTAAAGTTAAGTAGTCGAAATTTGATGTGATCGATTGTTTTGTCGATTAACGCTTGCCCAACAGGCTTGCCTGCCTTTTCGCGTGTTCGGCGTGCTTTACCCTTTTTAACGCGCTTTTGCCGCCCATTTGTCGGAAATTGGCGTTCTGGCCGGTTGTGCATCGTGAAGAATTTGTTTGGCTGCAAGGATGCGAGTAGACTGCATCCCCTGTTTGATTTCGGAGTTAATTACCATGAGCGAAACGGCAAGCTGGCAGCCTAGTGCACCCATCGCCAATTTGTTGAAACGCGCAGCGATTCTGGCTGAGATCCGGCGTTTCTTCGCCGATCGTGGCGTGCTGGAAGTTGAGACGCCCACCATGAGCCAGGCGACGGTCACCGACGTTCACCTGTTCCCGTTCGAGACGCGTTTCGTCGGGCCGGGGGCGGCAGAGGGCCTGACGCTATACATGATGACCAGCCCGGAATATCACATGAAGCGCCTGCTGGCGGCGGGCAGCGGCCCGATCTACCAAATGGGGCGCAGCTTCCGCAATGAAGAAGCCGGGCGGCATCACAACCCGGAATTCACCATGCTGGAGTGGTACCGTCCGCACTACGACATGTACCGCCTGATGAATGAGGTGGACGATCTGCTGCAACAGGTGCTGGACTGCGAGAGCGCGGAGACCCTGTCCTATCAGCAGGCGTTCCTGCGCCATCTGGACATCGATCCGCTGTCGGCGGAGAAGGCGCAACTGCGTGAAGCGGCGGCCAAACTCGATCTGAGCAACATCGCCGATACCGAAGAAGATCGCGATACGCTGCTGCAGCTGCTGTTCACCGTGGGCGTGGAACCGCATATCGGCCGTGAAAAGCCGGCGTTCGTTTACCACTTCCCGGCCAGCCAGGCAGCGTTGGCGGAGATCAGCACCGAAGACCACCGCGTGGCGGAGCGCTTCGAGGTGTATTTCAAGGGCATTGAGCTGGCGAACGGTTTCCGCGAGCTGACCGACGGCCGTGAACAACAGCAGCGCTTCGAGCAGGACAACCGCAAACGCGCGGAGCGCGGCCTGCCGCAGCAACCGATCGACTACCGCCTGTTGGCGGCATTGCAGCATGGCATGCCGGAATGTTCCGGCGTGGCGCTGGGCGTGGATCGTCTGGTGATGCTGGCGTTGGGCGCCGAGAGCCTGAGCGAAGTCTTAGCCTTCCCGGTCGGGATCGCCTGACGTTTCAGGCGGTGAGAAAAGCAAAAAGGGTCGGCATTTGCCGGCCCTTTTTTTATTGCGAGAAACGCTTACAGCCCCCCGGCGTCGCGCTTGGTGTTCGGCGCCGGCGTAGACGGAGGCGTGCGGCCGTTGTTGGTCAACCGCGACAGCGTCTCGGTGCGCACCTGGAACGGCGGGTACGGCAGCGTGATGCCGTGCTCGCGATAACCCGCCAGGATCAGCTGGTGGATCTCATGGCGCAGCGGCATGCGGTGGCCCATCTCGGCGGCGTAAATACGCATCTCGAAGATCTGGATGCCCTGCTGCAGATCGACCAGGTAAACCTCCGGCGCCGGGTTATCCAGCACCAGCGAGCAGCGCTCGGCGGCGTTCATCAGGATCTTGGTCACTTCTTCGCTGTTGGCTTCGCCCGGCGCCGGTACGGTCAGCACCACGCGGGTTAGGGTATCCGACAGCGACCAGTTGACGAACTGTTCGGTGATGAACGCTTTGTTCGGCACGATGATCTCTTTGCGATCCCAGTCCGAAATGGTGGTGGCGCGGGTGTTGATCTTGGTGACGGTGCCGGTCAGGTTGCGGATCGTCACGGTGTCGCCGATGCGGATCGGTTTCTCGAACAGGATGATCAGGCCGGAGATGAAGTTGGAGAAGATCTCCTGCATGCCGAAGCCCAACCCCAGACTGAGCGCGGTAACCACCCACTGCAGTTTTGACCATTCGATGCCGATCCAGGCGAAGCTGAGCACCGCGCCGAACAGCAGCAGCAAGTACTTGGTGATGGTGGTGATGGCGTAGCCGGTGCCCGGCGACAGATCCAGGTGCTGCAGCACCGCCAGCTCCAGCAGCGCCGGCAGGTTGCGCACCAGCTGCATGGTGATGATCAGCACCAGAATGGCGATCAGCACCGCGCCGAGGGTGATCGGATGGGCGGTCTCCACGCCGTTGACCGTCGAAGTCACGTCCCACAGCGAAATGTTTTCCAGGAAGGCGAACGCGGAGTGGATCTCGGACCACAGCACGATCACTGACACCAGCGCGATCAGCGTCAGGATCGATCGCACCAGCCGCAGCGACTGGGCGCTGATGGTGTCCAGATCGAAGTCCGAATCGTCCGGATCGATGGCGCCTTCGGTGCTGTTCGGGGTGTGCGAGGTTTCGTCTTCGCCGCGGGCGCGCTGGGCCAGGATGTCGGCGCGGCGCTGTTTGGCGCGATCGAAAGCGATGCGCCGCCGTTGGATCAGCATCCAGCGGCGGATGATGTGGTAGATGACCAGCAGCAGGAACCAGATCGCTACCGAGGTTTCCAGGCGCGCCAACAGCGCCTGCGCGGTGGTGAGGTAACCGACGGTCGACGCCAGCGCCGCCAGCAGCGGCGCCGACAGCAACAGCCCCCAGAAGGCGCTGTTGAGCATGTTGTCGCCGGAGCCGTTTTTATCCAGATACAGCGGAATGCCGGCGCGTTTCAGGCTGTGGGTGACCAGCGCCAGCGCCAGACACAGCAGGATAAAGCACAGCCGCCCCAGGGTGTTGGCGAACTCGCGTTCTTTCAGGCTATCGAAGGTGATCAGCGCCATGATCAGCGGCACGATCAGCCAGATCGACATCTTGTAGTAGCGCATGGCGCGCGAAACCTGCTTCGCCGGCCAGCGGAAGTGCACGATGAACAGCCCCTGAGGGTGGGCGAAGGCGGCGCAGATCATGCAGATCCACAGGATCGGCAGCGTGGCGGTCACCCCTTTGCCGATCGCTTCCGCCACCGGGTAGTTCCAGGCGCTCTGCAGGCCATAACCGAGCGCGGCCCACAGCACCGGCAGCGGCATCGCCACCAGAATCGACCAGAATACGGTGCGCACCGTCAGGAAGAATTCGTCCTGCGTCACCTTGCCGACGCGGCTGCTGGCGCGCTCGAGGAAGGCGTGATAGTGCTTGCGCGAACTGATGCTGAAAATCACCAGCAGCAGGGCGCCGAAGATCGGGATCAGCGTTTCGCGGCTGGTCACCATCATCATGAAGGCGCCGCCGAGCTGCGACAGCGTGTCCAGCGACAGGACGCGGGTCAGATCGTGCGCCACGTTGAGCGGGTAGGAAAAGTTGATCGGATTAACGTCCGGCACCCAGAACAGATAGCGGTGGGTGGCGTCGCGGATCTCGTTCAACGCTTCGATCAGCTGGGTGTTGGCCACCTTCAGCTTGGTCAGCTCGAGGATTTGGGTGTCGCAACCGGACAGCAACGAGTTGAGCAGTTCGCGCTGGGTGCGCAGCTGGGCATCGACGATGCGCTGCTCCTGGTTGGTCAGCGCGCTGCCGTCGTCGCGCTTGAATTCGCGCTGCGACAGTTTTTCCAGCTGGTTTTCAAACTGCAGGCGCTGCACGCGCAGCTGGGCCATGTCGCCGTCCAGCTGTTGCGGCTTGGGCATTTCCGGCAGTGTCGCCACCTGGGCGCGCAGGGTTTCCCCCAGCGCCGACGACGAGCCGAGCCATTGGGCCTGTTCGATGATGGTGCTCAGCGCCTGGCGCACCTGCAGCGTCTGCGCCGCCGCCTGCCGCTGCTGCGACGAAATCAGATCCATGCGCTGCGCCTGGCTGTTCAGCGCGGCGGACAGTTCGCGGTTGATCTGCAGCTGCTGGCTGATGCTTTTTGGCAAATCGCCGTTCTGCTCGGCTAACTGCTCGGTTTTTTCCAGCGCCAGCTCCGCTTCGCGTTGGCGTTGGGCGTTGAGGTTATTGCGCAGCGCCTGCAGCTGAACGTCTATTTTCTCGTGGCGCTTTTTATAGACCTCGGCGCGCATGCGCGCCAGCTCCTGACGGTTGTTGGCCGACAGCTGCGCCAGCTCCAGCTCGTCCACTTTGGCTTTGCGCGCCGCGGCTTCGGCCTGCAGCAGGGCCAGGGCGGCCTGCGCATACGGCGTGGTCGGGTTGGCGGGCTGCGCCTGCAGGCGGCGCTGCACTTCCGTCAGCGCACGGCGGGCGTCGGTCTGCTGCTGCGGCAGCTGGCCGAGCGAATCGCTGATCTCCCGCGTGCGATCCTGTTCTTGCTGCAGCAGGCGCGCCTGTTCCAGCAGCAGGCTGCTGGTTTGCAGGATCTGCTGTTCCAGCTCGGCGGCCGGCAGATCGTCGCCGTTAGGCAGGATCTTGTTGCTTTCCAGCACCAGCTGACGGCGCAGCTCCTGCGTCATCTTCGGAAAATCGTCGATCACCCTCTGATACTGCTCGGAGCGAGTCTGCGACTCTTTGCGCTCCGTCAGCCAGTTGAGGGCGCTTTGCAGCGCCTCGGTGGTTTCCGCCTGATTCGGCGCGTTTTTGCTGCTTTCCGCCTGCTTCAGCTCCTGTTTGAGCTGGGTCTCGGTCGGCACGGGGGCGGCCAGCGCCGGTTGCCACAGCAGGCAACCGAGCAAAAGCGTGATGAAAAGGCGCACGGCGTCGATTCCTTTAGAGCGGGGTCTGTGGCGTTTCAGCGGCGGCCGGGATTTCGGCGAAGGCTTCACCCATGCGGGTGACGGTGCCGTTATGCAGCTGCGGCGCAAACTGCACGCTGCCTGCGGTAAACAGGTTGATCACCGTGGAGCCGAGTTTGAAACGGCCCATCTCGGCGCCTTTTTCCAGCGCGATGGCGCCTTCTTCGCCGGCGGTCGGGTAGGTCCAGCGCTTGATGATGCCTTCGCGCGGCGGCGTGACGGTGCCGGCCCAGACGGTTTCGATGCTGCCGACGATGGTGGCGCCGACCAGGATTTGCACCATCGGCCCAATGTCGGTGTCGAATACGCAGATCACGCGCTCGTTGCGCGCGAACAGATTAGGCACGTTGGCGGCGGTGAGCGGGTTGACCGAGAACAGATCGCCCGGCACATAGATCATTTCGCGCAGCACGCCGGCGCACGGCATGTGTACGCGGTGATAGTCGCGCGGCGCCAGATAGGTGGTGGCGAACAGGCCGTTGCGGAACGGCTCGGCCAACAGATAGTTGCCGGCCAGCAGCGCTTCGAGGCTGTAGTGGTGGCCTTTGGCCTGGAAGATTTGGTCCTCGCGGATCGGGCCGAGCTGGCTGATGGCGCCATCGGCGGGCAGCGCCAGCCAGTTGGCGTCGGCGATGATCGGGCGCGCGCCATCGCGCAGCGGGCGCACGAAGAAATCGTTGAAGGTGGCGTAAGACGCCAGGTCCGGGTTTTGCGCTTCCTGCATGTCCACGCGGTAGTAGCGGGCGAAGGTTTTGACCACCAGTTGGGTCAGCCAGCCGGCCCGTTTGTCGGCGCCCCAGCCCGCCAGGCGGGTCAGCGCCAGCTTCGGCAGCCAATATTGCAGTTTAATCTTGATGCTATCCAGCACGTTAACCTCGTGAATCAGGGTAAAGGGCGCGCATTGTAACGAGGGCGCCGCCGTCGTCAATGCCCGCCCGTCAGTGTCAGTCTGCGGCGTCCGTGAAGTTCTTGCGAACCTTCACCTGCGCCATGCTTTCCAGAATGCGGTGGTAATTGTCGAAACGCTCTTCCGCGATGTCGCCTTTCTCCATCGCCGCGCGGATGGCGCAGCCGGGATCGGTATCGTGGCGGCAGTCGCGGAATTTGCAACCGCCTAAATAATCACGGAATTCGACAAAGCCGCGGGTGATTTGTTCCGGCTCCAGGTGCCACAGGCCAAACTCGCGCACTCCGGGGGAGTCGATCACGTCGCCGCCATGCTGGAAGTGGTACAGCCGCGCGGCGGTGGTGGTATGTTGCCCGAGGCCCGATACGTCGGAAACCTGATTTACCAGAATTTGCTCTTCAGACGGCGGCAACAGCGCGTTCAGCAGGCTGGATTTTCCTACCCCCGACTGGCCGGCGAAGATGCTGATGCGCCCGGCCAGCGCCTGTTCGAATTCCGCCATGCCTTCCCGCGTCTGGCTGGAGACTTCCAGCACCCGGTAGCCAATCTTGCGATAGATATCCATCATGCCGTCGACCAGCTTGCGCGCTTCGGCGTCCAGCAGGTCAATTTTGTTGAGCACGATCAGCGGCTCGACTTCGAGCGTTTCGCAGGCCACCAGATAGCGGNGTTCAGCGACAGCTCGGGCAGGATCGCCGACACGATGACGATCTGATTGATATTGGCGGCGATCGGCTTCACGCCGTCGTAGAAGTCCGGGCGCGTCAGCACCGAGGTGCGCTCGTGCACCGCTTCCACAATGCCCTTCACCCCTTCATGGGCGCCCAGGCCGGGGCGCCACACCACGCGATCGCCGGTGACCAGCGAACGCAGCGTGCGGCGGATGTTGCAGCGGTGCTGAGTGCCATCCGGCGCCTCAACGTCGGCGTGCATGCCGAAACGGCTGATGACGACGCCTTCCTGCGGCTCGCCCAGCTGGGAATCATCCGGTTCCGGTTTGTTATCGGCGCGCTTCAGACGGCGCTGATGGTTCGCCTGCACGCGGCGTTGCTGACCTTTGGACAGTTTGTTCTTACTCACTGCGCCTCACTTGAATCGGTTTTATACCTTTACGTATACGCACAGCTGCGGCGAGGGACTAGCCCCGGGCGCAGCCTTGAACCCGTCAGGGTATATGTCGCCCAAGGCGACCAAAAAGACTATGATACACGCTATTTTATATTAAATAACCGTTGTTAGCCGCCGGCTGCGGCGCGTTGCCACCGGCGGCGCCCGTCGTTTCGTCCGCACAGCGTTTTTCTCTCGGCTTTTAGGCAGGAAACATCATGACAGGAAACGAAAATAACCTGATTTGGATCGATTTGGAGATGACCGGGCTGGATCCCGAGCGTGACCGCATTATCGAGATCGCCACGCTGGTCACCGACGCCAATCTGAACATCCTGGCGGAAGGGCCGGTGATCGCCGTGCACCAATCCGACGAGCAGCTGGCCTTGATGGACGAGTGGAACGTGCGCACCCATACCGGCAGCGGGCTGGTGGAGCGGGTGAAAGCCAGCCGCCAGGACGATCGCGCCGCCGAGCTGGAAACCATCGCCTTCCTGCAGCAATGGGTGCCGGCCGGCAAATCGCCGATTTGCGGCAACAGCGTGGGCCAGGATCGCCGTTTCCTGTTCCGCTATATGCCCGAGCTGGAGGCCTACTTCCATTACCGCTATCTGGACGTCAGCACGCTGAAGGAACTGGCGCGCCGTTGGAAGCCGGAAATTCTCGGCGGCTTTAAGAAGCAGGGCACCCATCAGGCGCTGGATGACATCCGCGAATCGGTGGCCGAACTGGCTTATTACCGCGAACATTTCATTCAGCTTTAAGGCGATGGCGGCCCCTGCGGGGAAAAAACGTCGTTTTTAGCCGCTTAATTCGCCAATCTGGCGCTTTAATCGGCAATCAAACAAAAATCGCGTTTTTTTGCTTTCAGGGGCTTGCGGCAAAAAGGATTTCTCGTATAATGCGCACCCCGTACCGATGAAGAATTTCGTAACGTTCCACCATCGATACGCCGGGCGGGAATAGCTCAGTTGGTAGAGCACGACCTTG
>NZ_JVEL01000419.1:0-7731 GCF_001076875.1 Serratia sp. 506_PEND | reverse complement strand
ATACTCTCCTATGGGTTTACTGGTTTTACAGTCATTAAAAATAGCTGTAGTGGCAAAAGTAAAACACACTAATAACAATCCATAACTATCCTGTATTTCATGAAAAAACCAATAAGAAAAGTGTGTTCTAAACATTGCAACCCATCATATTAAAATAAAACCCGGAATAATATACCGAACCTAATTACACGTAGGCACTATCGATTCAATTAATTGAATCGCCAAATAATCTCAACGCCCAAGATTAATAACCCAATAAAGAAGAGGCGGCGGAACAGCTGCGGGCGCCAATGACGACGCACCCTCTCCCCCAGCCACATGCCGGCAAGCGCCGGCAACAGCGCCAACAGCGAACCGCCGAGCAGCGTAGCGGGCAGCGCCTGATGCCAGGCTAATCCGGCGGCCAGCGCCAGCGTCGAGACGGTGAACGACAACCCCAGCGCCTGCACCAGATCGTCACGCGCCAGGCCCAATGCGTTCAGATAGGGCACCGCCGGTATGACGAATACGCCGGTGGCGCCGGTCAACGTACCGGTCACCAGGCCACACAGCGGTCCCAGCCAAGGCTCTGCCGTGGCGGAAACGCGCCAGTCGAAACGGGTAAAACCCAGCAGCGCATAGCCGATCAGGCAAACGCCCAGCGCCAGCGGCGCCAGGCGGCCGTCGATGTCGGTGAGCGCGCCGGCGCTCAGCAACGTGCCCAGCATGACGCAGAGCATCATCGGCCAGAGCCGCCGGCACAGCGCCCCCAACCGCGGCCCGCACAGCAACTGCCACAGATTGGTGATCAACGAGGGCAGCAGCAGCAGCGCGGCGGCCTGCCCCGGCGGCATCATCAGGCTGAGCAACCCCATCGATACCGTCGGCAACCCCAGACCGATCGCCCCTTTGACCGTGCCGGCCAGCGTAAAAATGCCCGTCAGGGCGATAATCTCGAGTAACGTCAGCGACATGCGTCTATCCTTATGGCGAATCAACGGCCCGATTGTGGCCGGCGCCGCGCCGCGGCACAATGCGGCAATGGCAGAGCCTGCCTGCGGCAAAGACAGAGGAAGAACGCATGCATTTTGACTTTATCGATCTGCGGCTGTTGGCGGCGGTGCTCGAAACCGGCAGCATCACCGCCGGCGCCGAGCGCGTCGGGCTGTCGCTGGCCGCCGCCAGCGCCCGCATGCGCGGGCTGGAACAACAGGCCGGCGTGGCGCTGTTGACGCGCAATCCGCGCGGCGTCCAGGCGACGCCGGCCGGTGAGCGCCTGTTGCAACACGCGCGTGTGCTGCTGCAACAGCGCGACCGGCTGCGGGGTGATATGGCCGAGTTCGCGCCGGGCCAGCGCAGCCAGCTGTGCATCGTCGCCAATACCGTCGCCGCCGACGCTTTTCTGCCGGAGCTGTTGGCGGATTTTCTGGTGCTGCACCCGCACACCGACATCGCGCTGGAGGAGCTGCCCAGCCCGGCCATCGCGCAGGCCATCGCCGAACGGGCGGCGGATATCGGCATCGTGGCGGACCACGCCGATCTGCGCGGGCTGACAAGTTACCCTTTTCGCCAGGATCGTCTGGTGCTGGCGCTGCCGCCAGGGCATGCGCTCAGCGGCCGCCGCACGCTCAGCTTTGCGGACGCCCTGCCTTTTGATTTCATCGGTCTGCCGGAAGAGAGTGCGCTGCAACAGCATCTGGAACAGCTGGCGATACGCAGCGGCGGCCCGATGCGGCTGCGGGCGCGTGCGGCTAATTTCGACGCCATCTGCCGCATGGTGCTGCGCGGCGCCGGGCTGGCGGTGGTGCCGGAAGAGAGCGCCCAACGCCATCCGGAGATCCGACACGGCGCCCTGCCGCTGACGGACGAGTGGGCGACCCGGCGTCTGTCGATCGCGGTGCGTGACCTGGCGCAGCTGCCGCTGCCGGCGCAGCGGCTGGTGGCGTTCCTGCGCCAAGCCTGAGGCGGCTCAGTGCGTGCCCGGCTCTGCGCGCAGCCGCGCCACCTGAGCCTCCACGTCGCGCCAGGCCGGTTTGTCGCCGGCATAGCGTTGGCGCAGATAATTCACCAGCGCCGTCACCTGCCGATCGGAAAAGCTGTCCTTAAAGCCCGGCATAAAGCCCAATTCGGCGGTGGCCGGTTTGGGGATCCCTTGCAGGATCACCTTGATCAGGTTATCGGGGCGATCGCTGAAGATATTGGTGTTATTGGCCAGATCCGGGCTGACGCCGAACAGCTGCGGCCCGCCGGCGGCGGCGCTGTGGCAGGCCTGGCAAGCGCCCTGAAACAACCGCTCGCCCGCCAGTTGACCCGCAGGCAACGCGCGGGCCGCCAACTGCGCCTGCGGTTCCACATTCAGCGTCGCCTTGGCGCTCAGCGACATCACATAGTTGGCCATCGCCCGCAGATCGCTCTGCGGCAACGTCGCCAGTTCGCTGACCACCGGCCCCATCGGCCCGGCCGCCACGCCGTGCTCGGCGGAATGCCCGCTGCGGAAGTACTGAAACAGCTGTTCCTCGGTCCAGGGTTTGTCCGCGTTGGCCAATTGATTCAGCGCCGGCGCTTCCCACCCGTCCACCATCCCCCCCGCCAGGAAAGCCGCGCCGCCCTTTTCCGCCCCCAGCAGATTGCGCGGCGAATGGCAGGCGGCGCAGTGACCGAGCCCGTTGACCAGATAGGCGCCGCGGTTCCACTGCGCGCTTTGTTGCGGATCGGGTTGATATTCCCCCTGGCGCAGGAACAGCGCGTTCCAGCCCGCCATCAGCGGCCGCAGGTTAAACGGGAAGCGCATCTGATTGGCCGGATTGCTCTGGCGCACCGCCGGTTGCGACATCAGATAAGCGTACAGCGCCTGCATGTCGCCGTCGGTCATTTTACTGAAGGCGGTATAAGGAAATGCCGGATAGAGGTGGCGGCCGTCGCGGGCGATGCCCTGACNCATCGCCCGATCGAATGCGGTAAACGACCAGTTGCCGATGCCGGTTGCCACGTCCGGGGTAATGTTGGTGCTGTAGAGCGTGCCGAACGGCGTCGCCATCGCCAACCCGCCGGCGTTGGTCGCCCCTTCCGACGCGGTATGGCAAACCGCGCAGTCTCCGGCGGCGGCCAATTGACGGCCGCGCTCCAGCGTGGCGGCCGACCAGGTGCCGGCGCCGGGCGTCGCCACCGGCGCGATCTCCGCCCGCCACGGCAAGGCGCTGCCGGCGATGCCCAGCACGGCGCCGAACAGCCCCGCCGCGCCGCCGAACCACCATTTGCCGCGCTTCTTTTTCTTGGGCGGCGCGGCCTGCCGCTCGGCGTCCGGCCCGTTCAGCGCCTCTCGCAGCTTGTCCGAGGTGATCGGCAGCTCGCGAAAACGAATGCCGGTGGCGTCGAACACCGCGTTGGCGATGGCCGCCGCGCTGGGCACCGACGCCGACTCCCCGGCGCCCAGCGGCGGATCGTAAGGGCGCGGCATCATCACCACGTCCACCTCCGGCACCTCCGGGAAGGTCAGGATCGGGTAAGCCCCCCACTCTTTGGCGGAGACCGTCGATTCCTCAAAGGTCACGCGCTCTTTCAATACCCGGCTGGTCGATTGCAATACGTTGCCGTGAATTTGGTGGCGCACGCCGTCCGGGTTAACCATCATGCCGGCGTCGTGGCCGACCACGATGCGCGTTACCGCCACTTCGCCGCTGGCTTTGTCGATCGCCACGTCGGCCACCCAGGCGGCCCAGGCCGCGCCAAAGCCGGGAAACTTGCTGTGGATGTAACGGGCGTAGGCAAAGCCGCGCCCGCGCAGCACGCCGTCTTCCGCCGGGGTCTGCATCGGTTCGGTATGCGGCGTCCAGCCGGCGCGTTCTGCGGTGCTGCGCATCAGTTCACTGGCGCGTTCATCATGGATGTAGCGCAGCCGATACTCCAGCGGATCGACGCCGGCGGCGTGGGCCAGCTCATCGATATAAGACTCGTGGGCGAAGGTGTTGGGCAAGGCGGAAACGCCACGCATCCAGGAGGCGCGCACGATCGGCGCCATGTCCTCGATGCTGACGCGCAGCGCCGGATACTCATAAGGCGGCACCGAGGTGCGGTCGCCCATTTCATAGGCCACCGGCAGCGGCTCGACTCGGCCGGTCAGCAACAGCGCCAGCGTCGGCGCGCCGTTGGAAGGATAATAGGTGCGAAAATCGTAGGCGACCGGGTGCCCGGCGGCGTCCAGCCCGCCGTCCACCTCCATCAGCTGCGCCGTGCCCTTCGGTTCCCACACATGCTCTTGCTCGCGGGTCAGCTGCACCCGCACCGGCCGGCCCACCGCGCGCGACAGCAGCGCCGCGTCGGCGCAGACGTCATCGGCGCAATTGCGGCCATAGCAGCCGGCCGCCTCCATGCGAACGATCTCGATCTGCGCTTCCGGGTACTCCAGCAGCCAGGCCAGATCGGCGCGCAGCAGGTGCGGGTTCTGGCTGCCTGACCAGACCTGCAGGCGCTCCGGCCGGTAGTCCGCCAGCGCGCAGGAAGGGCCAATCGAGGCATGAAGCTGATACGGCCACAGGTAGCTGCGGGTGAAACGCCTGTCAGCCGCCGCCAGCGCCGCGTCTACGTCGCCGGTATCGTGCACCACCCGGGTCGAATGCGGGTTGTCGCGCAGCGCCTGCGCCACGTCGGTCATCTGCGGCAAATTGCGGCGCCAGTCTTTCCAACTGACCTGCAGCGCCTGCGCCGCCTTAATCGCCTGCTCTTCGCGCTCGGCGACAATGCCGATGAAATCGCCGATCACCACCAGTTTGACGATGCCGGGAATATGCGCGATCGAGGTTTCGTCCACCGCCAGCAGACTGGTGCCGACGAATTCGCCGCTGTCATACCCGGCATAGGGCGGCCGCACCACCCGGCCATGCAGCATGTTCGGCAGGCGCATATCGTGTACGTAGGTGGTTTCGCCGGTCGCCTTGGCCGGAATATCGACGCGCGCGGCGCTGGTGCCCACCAGGCGATATTCCGCCTGCGGTTTCAGCGGCGCGTCGCCGGAAATCGGCAGTTCGACATGGTCGCCGGCCACCAGCTCGGCGTAGCTGAGCGCCTGCCCCTGCGGGCTGCGGATCACGCCCTCTTCCAGCGTCAGCTGTTCCACCGGCGCATCGAAGCGCTGCGCCGCCTGGCGCAACAGCCAACGGCGCGCCTCGGCGGCGGCGTTGCGCAGCGGCACGGCGGAGATCTGCAGCGTGGCGCTGGCGATGGTGGCGCCCTGATTCGGCGCGCGTTCGGTATCGCCCAACACCATTTGCACCTGATCCATGCGCAGGTACAGCTCTTCGGCGACGATCTGCCCGAGCGCGGTGCGCACGCCGGTGCCGAGATCGACATGGCCGTTAAAGGCATAGATTTCGCCGCTGCCGCACAGGGCGATAAACAGCCCCTGCTCTTTGGGCTTCAGCACCGGCGTTTGCCCCTTGGGCACCAGCCCCGGCGGCGGTTGCACGCTGTCGACGATCAGCAGCACGCCGTCGCGCTGCAGCAAGTCGGCCTGGCTCGGCGATGGGACACGGGAATCAGTCATGGGCGTGGGCGTCCTCATCGCGGCAGAGAATGATGGCGCGCTGAACCGCACGCAGGATTTCGAGATGGGTGCCGCAGCGGCACAGGTTGCCGGACAGCGCCTGACGGATCTCCGCCTCGCTCGGGGCGGGATTGCGATCCAACAGGGCTTTGGTGGTCATGATCATGCCATTGAGACAGTAGCCGCATTGCGCCGCCTGCTCTTCGATAAAGGCACGCTGCACCGGGTGCGGGCGCTGGCGATCGCCAAGGCCTTCCAGGGTCACGATCGCCCGGCCGGACACGCCGAGCGCCGGGATCACGCAGGAGCGCGCCGCCACGCCGTCGATCAGCACGGTGCACGCGCCGCATTCGCCCAGGCCGCAGCCGTATTTCGGGCCGTTGAGCGCCAGATCGTTGCGCAGTACCAGCAAGAGCGGCGTATCCGCCATCACCTGCGCATGAAGCTGTTCGCCGTTCACCGACAGCATCAGCGGATGCTCCGTCAGCGTGGTTTTCGCGCCGTCCCTGGGCGATTGCACTTCAGATATCGCCATTGTTCGCGTCTCCGCCTGCACGTGATGATCTTATGGGCTGGCCTCTCGCCGCCGACCACCAGGCAACCGACGTTGCGCGGGCGAATCAGCCGGTGGCAGGTTCTTCCAGCATTTTATTCAGCAGGAATATCAGCGCTATCCGTTCGGCCGGGTTCAGCGTACCGAACGTCAGTTCTGTGATTTTCGCCGCCTGCGGCACCGTTTCCGCCAGCAGCGCGCCGCCGGCGTCGGTGAGGCCGACCACCACCTTGCGCCGATCGATCGGATCCGGCGTCACCGTGATCAGATCGCGCGCCTTCAGCCGTTCGACGATGCCGCGGATGGTGGCCTGATCCACCGCCGTCACCTGCACCAGCTCGGTCAGCGAGCTCGGCCCCATATCGCGCACCGCGCACAGGGTGATGAACTGCACCGCCGTCAGCTGCGAATCGCCGACGTTTTGCTGGAAAATCGCCACGTGGCGCTGATAAACCTTGCGCAGCAGGTGCCCGACTTGCTCGGTAAAATGATAATTTTCGGGTTGGCCGCTCACGGCTGACGGGTATTCGGGGGGCGTCATTGCGTTACTCTCACCATCTATGGAATCCACGAGAATAGTACAAACCCCCGCCGTTGGCAGCAACGATTACGCCCGGCGCACGCGCGACGCCTCCGGCGCCACCACTTCACCGTCCGCCACCACCGTTTGCCCGTCGAGGCGAATGTCGCAGCGGCGCAGCGCGATATCCATATGGCAAGGCGTTTTGCGCGTGCCGCCCACTTCGGTGTTCGGCCCGGTGGAGAACAGAAAGTTGCCGTAGAACGCGCGCGCGTCCATGCACATGCCGTCGTTCTTGTCGTGCAGGCCCATCGCCGTCCACTGGGCGCGCGGCTGCAGACCCCAGCCGATATGCGAGATGCCGTACACCTCCGGATCGTCGAAGTATTTCATGTATTCGCGCAGGTATTCCGCCTCAAAGCCGCCGTGAATGCGAGTGACGAACCCTTGTTCGATCTCCAGCGTGATGCGTTCGCGCGCATAGCTTTTGAACGGCAGCAAGATATCGCCGACCTCCAGCACCAGCACCCCTTCCGCCTGCTCCTCATTCGGCCAGGTGAACAGGAAACCGCTCGGCCAGTGATCCCAGCGCCCCGGTTCATCGGCATAGCCGTACTCAGTCACCGTCGGGTATTGCCCGAGCGGCGCGCGGAAATCGCTGCCGGCGGCGGAGGTTACCTGCATCAGCTTCGCCTGCTCCAGCACGGCGGCGGCGGCCAGCACCCGCGCCTTGTCCTCCGCGTTGGGCAACATGCGCGCCAGCACCTCCGGCGGCTCCACCGCCAGCAGGATGCGGGTGCCGGTTTTCAGGATCTGTTCCTGCTCCGGCGAATGCAGCAACATCATGGTATCGACGATCAGGTCGGCGGCCTCCAGCGCACGCTGCGCCGCCAGATTGCCGGTCAGCGCAGTATCGCCGCAATAGGCGGTCATGTCGTTGCCCATCGCTCGCGGATGGTTGAACGCCGGCAGTTCGACGGCATACACCTTGGCGCCCAGCCGCAGCGCTGCGTCGGTCGCGGCGCGCACCGTGCGCGCATCGGAATAATGGCTTTTCAAAATCGCCACGCTCTGCGAAGCATCGACCTTCGACAGCGTAAGCACCTGCTCGAACAGCTGTACCAACTGGGTTTCATTGAC
>NZ_JVEL01000418.1:0-5183 GCF_001076875.1 Serratia sp. 506_PEND | reverse complement strand
AATTGCCGCGGCCGTAGAAAATCGCCACATCGACGTCGTCCGCCAGCTTGTCTTCTTCGCGGTCCACCGCCTGGATGCGCACATCGATCCCCGGATAAGCTGAGTTAAAGCCGGAAAGGCGCGGCACCAACCACTGAATGGCGAAGCTCGGCGGCAGACTGACGGTTAATGCCCCCTTGGCGCTGCGCGCCTGCAGCTTGCGCGTCGCCTCGTTGATCGAAGAGAAGATCTCCTTGATATCGAGGTAGTAACTTTGCCCCTCTTCGGTCAGCAGCAGCGAGCGGTTGCGCCGACGAAACAGCTTCAGCCCGAGGAAGTCCTCCAGCGACTTGATCTGGTGGCTCACCGCGGCCTGGGTCACGAACAGCTCTTCCGCCGCCTTGGTGAAACTCAGGTGGCGAGCGGCCGCATCGAACACGCGCAGCGCATTGAGGGGAGGTAAGCGTTTAGACATTAAATTAGCTACTTTTGTGTAACATTAATCCGAATGATTCGGCGCCGAAAATCGGGCGGCTTTGCGTGGCAAGCCATCGGTAAACGCTAACGGCGTATTGCCATTAGTTTTTTTTATCCGAGCCATTATAATTTGTCCGTTGAGGATGCGCCAGCAAATACCTATAGTGGCGGCACTTCCCGGGCCGGAACGAAAAGGGAGTGGGTGTCGAGGACGCCGATGAACTTTTGGCTTGTGGTTGTGATGTTGTGTTTGCAAATTGTCCGGCGATTCCGGACATGGTAGCTAGGCTACTGTTTTTTCACTTCCTGTACATTTACCCTGTCTGTCCATAGTGATTTTATGCAGCACCGCAAAACTTGCGGTGCTTTTTTTTGCCTGACGCTTATTGGTCGCTTTCAACCATCTCTTTCACATCGGCGCGGTTGATCTGTTGCTCGACGCCGTTGGCGTCTTTATAGCTGATCATGCCGGTATCGTTATCCACTTTAGGCTTGCCGTCAGCAACAATGGTGCGTCCGTCATTGGTATGCATCACGTAGTTGCTGGAACAGGCGGCCAGGGTGAACGTAAGCATCAGGGCAGAGAGAACTGCGGCTGTTTTCTTCATTGAGGACTCCTTTGTAGTTTTAAATGCTGATAAATACCTTTTGTGTGTATAAATGCGATTAATAAGCGCACATTTAATAGCATAACAAGCTTTCTCAGTTTTGCCAGGCGATAAGTCCTAATAGGCAGGATCGCTTGTCTCCGGCGGCAAAATAGGACAGGATCACCCATCGACTCAAGCCAGTGACAATCAGGGTATGACGCCTTTTAATCCCAGCCTTTTTCGCCAACAGTTTCCCGCGCTCGCGCAGGACGGTATCTATCTGGACAGCGCCGCCACCGCATTGAAACCGCAGGCGGTGATCGACGCCACGCAGCAATTTTATCGCGATGACGCCGCCACCGTGCACCGCAGCCAGCATCGTGCGGCGCAGGATCTGACCGCCCGCTTCGAGCAGGCGCGCGGCCAGGTGGCGCAACTGATCCATGCGCCGTCGGCCGACGACATCGTCTGGACGCGCGGCACCACCGAGGCGATCAACCTGGTGGCGCAGAGCTACCTGCGCCCGCGTCTGCAGCCAGGCGACGAAATTCTGGTGAGCGAAGCGGAACACCACGCCAACCTGATCCCCTGGCTGATGGTGGCGGAACAAACCGGCGCGCGGGTGGTGAAACTGCCGATCGGCGCCGATCGGTTGCCGGATTTGACGCAGCTGCCCGCCCTGCTAAACGACAAAACCCGCCTGTTGGCGCTGGGGCAAATGTCCAACGTCACCGGCGGTTGCCCGGATCTGGCGCCGGCTATCGCGCTGGCCCATGCCGCCGGCGCGCGCGTGATGATCGACGGCGCCCAGGGCGTGGTTCACGGCCCGGCCGACGTACAGCGACTCGACATCGATTTCTACGCCTTCTCCGGCCACAAGCTGTATGGCCCGACCGGCATCGGCGCGCTGTACGGCAAAGCCGAGCTGCTGGCGCAGATGGCCCCGTGGCAAGGCGGCGGCAAGATGCTGACCCAGGCATCGTTCGACGGCTTTACCCCGCAAAAGCCGCCGCACTGCTTCGAAGCCGGCACGCCAAACATCGCCGGCGTGCTGGGGCTGGCCGCCGCGCTCACCTGGCTCAGCGAACAGGACATAGCGGCGGCGGAGCGCTACAGCCGCGAGCTGGCGGACCAGGCGGAACAACGGTTGGCGCAGCTGCCGGGCTTTCGCAGCTTCCGCAGCTCCGGCTCCAGCCTGCTGGCGTTCGACATCGCCGGCGTACACCACAGCGACATCGTCACGCTGCTGGCGGAGCAAGGCATTGCGCTGCGCGCCGGCCAGCACTGCGCGCAACCGCTGATGGCGGCGTTAGGCGTCAGCGGCACGCTGCGCGCGTCGTTCGCCCCCTACAATACGCAACAGGACGTCGATACGCTGGTCAGCGCGTTGACTCACGCCCTCGATCTGCTGGCCGACTGACTTGACTCCCGGAGACGCTATGCTCGCCCCCCATCCTTTTGGCCGAGAGATCACCGCCGAAGCCTTGATCGCCACCTTCAGCGCGCTGAAACAGTGGGAAGACCGCTACCGCCAGCTGATTATGCTCGCAAAACGGCTGCCGCCGCTGCCGGAGGCCTTGCGCAGTGAAGAAATGGAATTGAGCGGTTGTGAAAACCGCGTCTGGCTGGGGCACCAGTTACTGGAAGACGGCACGCTGCATTTCTATGGCGACAGCGAAGGCCGCATCGTGCGCGGCCTGCTGGCGGTGCTGCTGACCGAAGTGGAAGGGAAAACGCCGCCGCAGATCGCCGCATTGGATCCGCTGGCGTTGTTCGACCGCCTGGCATTGCGCGCGCAGCTGAGCGCCACCCGCGCCAGCGGCCTGGCGGCGTTGGCCGCCGCCGTGCAGGCGATCGCCGCCCGTTACGCCTGACGCGCCGCCTTCGCCAGCATCTTTTTCAGCGCGTGCGACACGGCGACGAAGCCGAAGGTGGCGGTGACCATGGTCGCTGCGCCGAACCCCGCGCTGCAATCCATTCTTTTTGGCCCTTCCGCCGTGCTGCGCGAAGCGCATACCGAGCCGTCCGGCTGCGGATAAACCAGCGGTTCGCTGGAGAAGACGCAGTCGATGCCCAGCTTGCCCTTGCCGTTTTTCACCACGTTGAAATCGTGCTTCAGCCGCTCGCGCAGCTTGGCGGCCAGCGGATCCTGGATGGTTTTGGCCAGATCGGCCACTTCAATTTTGGTCGGGTCAATCTGCCCGCCGGCGCCGCCGGTGGTCACCACCGGGATCTTGAATCGGCGGCAGTATGACAGCAGCGCCGCCTTCGGCCGCACGCTGTCGATCGCGTCGATGACGTAGCTGAAGTTATGGTCCAGCAGCTCGGCGACATTTTCCGGGGTGATGAAATCGTCGATGCAGGTCACCCGGCATTCCGGATTAATCGCCAGGATACGCTCCGCCATCACCTCGGTTTTCGATTGCCCGACGTGCTGGCGCAGCGCGTGGATCTGGCGGTTGGTATTGGTGACGCAAACATCATCCATGTCGATCAGGGTAATGGCGCCGATGCCGGTGCGCGCCAGCGCCTCAGCCGCCCAGGAACCCACGCCGCCGATGCCGATCACGCAGACGTGCGCCTGCGCGAACACCGCCAGCGCCTGCTGGCCGTACAACCGCGCCGTGCCGCCGAAACGCTGCAGATAGGCTTCCGAATAAGCTGTGCTCATAACGCTTTAATTACCTTCATAATGCAAATGATAAGGGCCGGAAAATCCGGCCCTTGCGGGTCAATCTTTTCACGCCGTATGCGTTTAGCGGGTGGCCAGCAACGAACCGCCGCGGTTTGACTGATTGGCGCTGAACAGCTGGCCACCGCCGTTGTTCTTCAGCACCCAGACGCGGCCGTAGTGGTTGTAGTACCCCGCCGAGTGGCCAGCTTCCGGCCCGATGCCCTGATACATGTCAAAATGCTGGCCCTTGATGGCGCCGCCCACGTCGAGCGCGACCATCAGACGCATCTCGTATTTTCCCGTGAATTTACCCTTGTTGTCCAGCAGCGGCACTTCGGCCAGCAGCGTAGTGCCAGCCGGGATCAGCGAACGGTCGGAAGCCACCGAAGCTTTGGCGATCAGCGGCACCGCGCTGGCGCCCTTCACCGGCGCAAAAGCTTCCGGACGGAAGAACACGAACGACGGGTTCTGCTCCAGCAGCTCACGCACCTCTGCGGCGCTGTGGGTATCCGCCCACTGACGGATCGCCTGCATCGACATGTCCGCCTTGGCCACTTCGCCACGATCGATCAGCACCTTGCCGATGCTGCGATAGGCATGGCCGTTCTTGCCGCCGTAGCCGAAGAACACCAGCGGCTGGCCGTTGCCGTAGTCGACATAGCCGCTGCCCTGGACTTCCATCATGAAGTTGTCCATCAGCGAGTTGGTGTAAGCGATGATATAGCGATCGTCGAGCGCGCCGGAATAGATGCCCGCGCGATCCGGCAAGCGCCCCCTGCCCTTCGGCGGCATGCGGTACAGCGGATAGCGGAACTCGCCCTGTTGGGTATAGCGCGCCTGCACCACCGGCGTATAGTAGCCGGTAAACTGCACGTTGCCGTAATTGTCGACGCCTTCCATCTGGTAAGCGCTGAGGCCGTACTGGCTCAGCATGCGCGTGTCGGCGCCAGACGCCATCCAGCTTTGCACCGCCTGATAGGTGCTGTTGTTGCGGTTAAACAGCGAAGGCGACGCGTACTTGATCTCCATCAGCTGATCCGAGTAATCCTTGGCGTTGACCGGCGAACCTTTGGCGTTGGGCTGATTGACCAGCTCCAGCGATTGATCCAGACGGCCGTCCTTATATTGCTGACCCCGATCGGTCGGCTTGGACGAACAGCCCGCCAACACCGCCACCATCAACCCGCCCAGCAGGTATTTGCCCCAACGTCCTTTCATCGCGCACACTCTCAAACTGATATGATCTACCGGCTGAACGATAACAAACGCTCATTGATAAAGGAATCGCTGCAAATAAAAAAAGCCGCCCGGAGGATGGTGATGAAAAAGAAGGCAAATTGCGGGCAAATCCAGCAGAAAAACGGGTTTAGGCCAATAAAATGCAAAAAGGGTTTGCAACAAAACGCATGGAGAGTATAGTGCGCATCCATCGGACGCGGGGTGGAGCAGCCTGGTAGCTCGTC
>NZ_JVEL01000417.1:0-8165 GCF_001076875.1 Serratia sp. 506_PEND | reverse complement strand
CTGATCAACATTATCGACCACTAAAAAAACAGGAGCGTGTTGTGTCGCGTAATAAAATAAGTTATCAATATATGGTTTCGTTTTATTATAATCTTCCTGTAACTTATCCGTAATTACTTTATCTATAGCTTCCTTATTGTTTGACATTAAAAATGCCGGCCCTTTTTTTATTGCATCAATCTCTTTCTTATAGGCATGCTCGACACATAATTTAAAGTCGGAAAAATAAGGATCTTCAATCACGTACTCTTTCATTGTTTTATAAATAAAATCGATAGATGTCTCGTCGTTTGTATGAGCAAGAAAATCTACCCTTATCCAATGTGGGTATGGGCTTCCAGGCCTCTTTTCAAATACCTCTGATGCTGAAACATTCCTGGTATAATGTAAAAATGTAGTTTTGCCCGCCCCAACGGTGCCAAGTATAACTATCGCTAAAGGATTGGAATTTTTATGAGCTTTTGACAATGCTTCTCGAAAAACATTTGCATCTCTCTTTTGCATTGGTCTTATAGGCTGAGCATTAAAAAGATGCTGGCTTTTAGATATATTCATATTGATTCTTCTGTCGAATTTTATTCGGTCAGGAGAATTGACATAGCATTTTTCGAAAAGAGATGGCTCTATATCTATTATGGAATCAGAAAATGCTGTTGTGATCTCCTGTTCAATAAGTGGATATATCGGATTACGACCATCATACGTATTGTTTTTTCGAATGACGTTCTTTAGTCTTCTTTCTTCTATTTGATCTTCTATGTTACCTAATAGGTACAACTCCAAACTTGAGTTTATTACTGCTTTTCGAGACAAAAGGTCATAGAACTCTGTGAAATCATCTCTCAATGCACTCTGTAAACTATTGAAAACCCTGGCATATGAAGAGTTAAATGTTACTTGATCTGTTCGGTTTGCAGGAAATATAATCCACTGAACGCCATTGGTTACTACAGCAAACTGTATGCTAAGCTTCCTACAATAATCCCTAGCTTGGATTATAGCATCTCCAAAGGGACCAGTAAGTGCATTATTAGAGAGTTTTAGCCTTCGGTCGTATTGCTTAGTATCGAACGGGACTCCTATTTTTTTCGCTTCTATGATGAAAGCTGTACTTGCCGTTCTAACTACATAATCAGAGTATGTGGTATTCCCATCCTCACTAACTCTTTCCTCGACAGTAACATCCTCTAGTTCCCACTTGAGAATATCAAAGATAATTTTATCAATAACCTTAAGTCTCGTTTCAGCCTCGTTTGAATCTGCAAGATCAAGTCTGCTGGATATCATTATGATATCTTCAATCGCATTGTTCATAACGTCCCTTCTCTATTGCAGCATTGAACATATCACTGATACTAAATCACAGTGTTTTTAAAAAGAAGTGAGTAAGTCGCACTTTTTACAAAGTAAATGCACGTGCGTCGGTTTGCGCTGATTGGATCGACTATGAACATCTAGATACACTTTGGTCTTCAAGATAGTTCATAAAACACTCAATAATCACAGCTTCCGCTCTTGGCACAAAACAATCATTGATGCCTAACTTAGAACATGCGACACACCTTACCAAACTCCCCGCCAACAAAATATAACCACATAAAATGATTTTACTTGTAATTAATAAGTGAATGAAATTATTAACTTCATTTCTCTATTTGTCCTCCCCCCAACGCCCCCCCTAGCACCGCCCCCGCCCTTTCCCTACAATAAGGGATCTGTTGAGGCATAACGCAAGGAAAGACGGTGTCGAAAGCCAATCCCAATGCCACTATCGTGGATATCGCCCGCCGCGCCAGGGTGACCAATATCACCGTTTCCCGCGCCTTCAATAAGCCCGAGCTGGTCAAGCCGGAAACCCGCGAGCGCATTCACGCCATCGCCAAAGAGCTGAACTATGTGCCCAACGCCTTCGCGCAGGGACTGAAAAGCAGCAGCAGCCAGATTATCGGCATCGTTACCAGCAGCATGTACAACCCGTTCTATTCCGGCCTGATCAAGACCGTGTCGCGCATTGCGCGTCAGCAGGGCTACCAGATCATGCTGTTCGACACCGACGGCAGCGAAGAGGCGGAAATGCGCGCCATTCAGGCGCTGTTCGGCTACAAGGCGCGCGGCATCCTGCTGTCGGCGGTGCGCGACGACAAGCGCTACCGCCCCGCCTATCTCGAGCTGGCCGAGGTGTATGGCGTGCCGCTGATCCTTATCGACCGCGATCTCTACGATCAGCAGCTGAGCGGCGTGTTCCTCGATAACCGCGAGATCGGCGTGCTGGCCGGGCGCTATCTGGCGGAGCAGCCGGAGCAGAAGCTGCTGATTATCGGCGGCCCGGCGGATTCGGAAATTACGCTAACGCGCACCGCCGGCATCGTCGCGGCCTTGCAGGGCAGCGGCCGTGAGATTCATATCATCAACGGCGACTACGATTTCACCTCGCAAGAGAGCGAAGTGCGCGCCTATCTGGCGCAGCCGGAGAACCGCCCGGATTACATCATCGGCCTGAACGGCATCATCACGCTGGGCGCCATCGCCATCTGCCACGAGATGGGGCTCTATCAGCAGGTGAAGTTCTTCTCGATAGACGAGCCGCCGCGCGCCGGCGCTTACGGCCTGCACATTCCGGGGGTGTATCACGATACGCAGAAACTGGGGGAGATCGCCGCGGAGCTGCTGTTCAGCGCCATTAACAGCCCGCGCGGCGAGTTGCCGGTGCGCAGAGAGTTCTTCACCGGCTCTCTGTTGAATCGCTGACGGGCGCTATTGCCCGTAGTAGGCGTGTTTGCCGTGCTTGCGCAGGAAATGTTTGTCCAGCAGCTCCGGCTGCATCGGGGCGATGGCCGGCGCCAGCTGGCGCGTCGCCATCGCCATGATCGCCACCTCTTCCAGCACCACCGCGTTGTGCACCGCATCCGCCGCGTCCTTGCCCCAGGCGAACGGGCCGTGGGAGTAAACCAATACCCCCGGCACCTGCTGCGGATCGCGCCCCGCCTGATTGAAGGTCTCGATAATCACCTTACCGGTTTCCCCCTCGTAATCCCCGGCGATCTCCGCCTCGCTCATCGGCCGGGTGCAGGGAATGTCACCGTAAAAGTAGTCGGCGTGGGTGGTGCCCAGCGCCGGGATCGGCTGCCCGGCCTGCGCCCAGATGGTGGCGTTGCGGCTGTGGGTGTGCACCACGCCGCCGATATCGGCGAAGGCGCGGTACAGCGCCAGGTGGGTGGCGGTGTCGGATGAAGGCTTGCGGTGCCCTTCGCGCACCTTGCCCTCCAGATCCACCACCACCAGATCCTCCAGCGTCATCGCCTCGTAGGCGATGCCCGAAGGCTTGATCACCACCAGCCCGCTCTGGCGGTCGATCGCCGAGACGTTGCCCCAGGTAAAGGTCACCAGCCCGTATGCCGGCAGGCTGAGGTTGGCGGCCAGCACCTGCCGCTTGAGTTCGTTCAGCATGCGATGCCTCCCTCATTCATCTGTTGTTCGAGCCAGGCCTTGGCCTGGGCGATGCGTTGCTTATCCTGCCCGTCTTCGCGCGCCCACATCTCCAGCAGGTAGGGGCCGCGATAGCCGAGCGCGTTGAGCACGGAAAAAGCGTGGGCGAAATCCACGCAGCCTTCGCCGAACGGCACGTCGCGGAACTGCCCGGCGCTGCCCGGCCCCACCGCCACGGTGTCTTTGAGGTGTATGGCGGTAATGCTGCCGATGCCCAGCGCCAGCTCGGCGGCGACGTCGTTGCCCCAGGCGCTGAGGTTGCCGAGATCGGGATACACCGTGAACCACGGGCTGTTAACGTGGCGGGCGATGTCGCACCATTTGCTGATGCTGTTGATGAACGGCGTGTCCATCACCTCCACCGACAGCATCACCTGCGCCCTGGCGGCCTGCGCCGCCGCCCACTGCATGCCCTCGATAAAACGCTCGCGGCTGTGGCGATCGGCGGGTTCGTAATAGACGTCGTAGCCCGCCAGCTGAATGTTGCGGATGCCGAGATCCGTCGCCAGTTCCAGCGCCTTGCTCATCAGCACCCGCGCCCGCTCGCGGGTGGCGGCGTCGGCGCTGCCAAACGGATCGCGCCGGTGCGCCGACAGGCACAGGCTCGGCACCGTCACCCCGCTGTCGAGCCGCGCCTGGATAAACGCCAGCCGCTGACGTTTATCCCAGTCCAGCCGCTGCTGGCGCGCCGGCTGTTCGTCTATAGACATCTCCACGAACTCAAAGCCCAACTCGGCGGCGGTGGCCAGCCGCTGCGGCCAGCTCAGATCGGCGGGCAGCGCCTTTTCATACAGCCCCAGACAGGCGGCGTTAGTCGTTTGCATCAGTCACCTCACTCAAAGCCTGGGCGACCGCCAGATAGCGCGCCTGCTGGGCGCGCAGGCGCCGGTGGGCGGCGGTCGCGGGATAATAACAACGCAGCTTGGGCGGCGCGGCGGCGATCGCTTCGGCGAACCCGGCGTACTCCCCGGCGCCTACGGCGGCGCACAGGGCGGCGGCGCGGCAGCCGCTCTGGCGGGTTTCCACCACCTCAAGCGGCAGGTTGCCGGCGTCGGCGTACATCTGCATCCAGACCTCGGACTGCGTCGGCCCGCCGGTCATGCGCACCCGCTCGATGCGCGGGTTCAGCTGCACCATGCGCTCCTGATGGATCAGGTGCGAGAACACGATGCCCTGGTAGATCGCCTGCACCACGTCCGCCATCTCGTGGTGGGCGCTCAGGCCGATCAGCCCGCCCGGCGTGTTGCCGCCGAGGTTGGAGCCGTACAGATACGGCAGGAACAGCAGCCCGCTCGGCTGCTCGCGGCGCTCGGCCACCCAATCGTTGAACTGGGCGTAGCGCTGCCGGTCGTCGGCGCAGAACTGGCGCAGGAACCAGGCCAGGTTGCCGGCCGAGGTCGGGCTGCCTTCGTGCGCGAAATAGCGGCCGTCGATGCAGTAGCGCCCCCAGGCATAGGGGTAATCGGCGGGAATGATGCGCTCGGTCACGCAGGTGGCGATCGACCAGGTGCCCGCCACCGCGCTGAGCGTGCGATCGTCGGCCACGCCGGAGCTGAGCGCCGCGCCCACCACGTCGAACAGGCCGCCGTATACCGCGGTGCCCGTTCGCAGACCGCACTGCGCCGCCGCAGCGGCCGTCACCCGCCCGGCCAGCTGCGCCGAGCCGATCACCGGCGCGGTCTTCTCCTGCGCCTCTTCGATGCCGAAAGCCGCCATCAGCGCCGGATCGTAAGCGCCGCTGCGCTGGTTAAACAGGTTGCTGCCGGAGATGTTGGTCACCTCGGCCGCCGCCTCGCCGGTGAGACGAAAGCGCAGGTAGTCGTGCGCCATCAGGATGCGATCGACGGCGGCGTACTGCGCCGGCTGCCGCTGCTTCAGCCAGCGCAGCAGCAGCGCCGGGTGGCTGGGCCACAGCGGCTGCAGGCTGCGCGGGTAGGTCTGCGCGTCCACGCCGGCGCAGCGCAGCTCAGCCGCCGTGGCCGCCGCGCGGTTGTCCGAAGAGAGGATGCCGTTGCCGACCGGTTTGCCGTGGCGGTCGATGGCGTACAGCCCTTTGCCGTGCGCCGAGAAGCTGACGCCGCGCACCTGCCCGGCCTCCAGCCCCGCCGCGTGCAGCGTCTGGCGGATCGCCGCGCAAACGTCATCCCACAGCGCGTCCATATTGCGTTCGCTGAAGCCCGGCTGAGCGGCGATCGCCGCGCCGTCGCGCTCGGCGATCGCCAGTTCTTCGCCATCGGCCCGGTACAGCCCGGCCTTGATCACCGTGCCGCCGACGTCTATGCCAAGAAAGACTGACATCGCGCCTCCTATTTGCGCCGCACGGAGCTGAGGTAGATGGCGGCCAGGATGATGCCGCCCTTCACCACATTCTGGATATACGGCGATACGTTCATCAGATTGAGGCCATTGTTGAGCACCCCGAGCATCATCGCCCCCACCAGCGTGCCGACGATGGCGCCGCGCCCGCCGGAGATCGCCGCCCCGCCCAGCACCACCGCGGCGATGGCGTCCAGCTCGAAGCCTTCGCCGGCGTTGGGCTGCCCGCTCATCAGGCGCGAGGTCAGCACCAGCCCGGCCAGCGCGGCGGTCAGGCCGCTGATCACGTACACCAGCATCTTGTAACGCGGCACACGGATGCCGCTCAGGCGCGCCGCCTCTTCGTTGCCGCCCATCGCGTAGACGTAGCGGCCGAACGGCAGCTGATTGAGCATCAGCCAGGCCAGCACGTACACGCCGAGCATGATCAGGATCGGCACCTGAATGCCCAGCACCGTGCCGCGGCCGAAGAAGGAGAAAACGTCGGGCAGGCCGGAGATCGGGTAGCCGCCGGTATAGAGCAGCGCCAGGCCGCGGGCGATGCCCATCGACGCCAGGGTGACGATGATCGGCGGCATGCGCAGGTAGGCGATGCAGGCGCCGTTGGCCAGGCCGAACAGCGCGCCGAGCGCCAGCGCCGCCACTATCGCCAGCGGAATGGGCACCGCCGCCAGCATCAGCCCGGCGGCGACCGAACCGGCCAGCGCCATCACCGGCCCCACCGAGAGATCGATGCCGCCGGTCAGGATGGCGCAGGTCATGCCCACCGCGATGATGGCGTTGATCGACACCTGGCGCGCCACGTTGGTCAGGTTGTTGACGCTGAGGAAGCTGTCGTTCAACAGGCTCATCAGCACGAACAGGATCACAAAGCCGATAAACGGCAAGACCGCCGGGTGATGCAGCAGTTTTTCCCAGCGCTTGCCGAGGCTGGGGCCGGCGGCGCGGCGCGCCACGGCGGGTTGTTCAATTCCGATCATAAGGCACTCCCGGTCGCGTAAAGCATGATGTGGTTGGATTCGATGTCGTCGCCGGTCAGCTCGGCGACGATGTGGCCGCCGCGAAACACCAGCACGCGGTCGCACACGCCGATGATCTCCGGCAGTTCGGAAGAAATCATGATGATGGAGATGCCCTGCTGGGTCAGTTGCTGCATCAGCTGGTAGATCTCGGCCTTGGCGCCCACGTCGATGCCGCGCGTCGGCTCGTCGAAGATCAGGATGTTGCAGTCGTTGTTGAGCCAGCGGGCGATCACCACCTTCTGCTGGTTGCCGCCGCTCAGGGTACTGACGGCGGTCTCGGCGTCCGGGGTTTTCACGCCCACGGCGCGGATCAGCCGCTGCACCACGTCGCGATCCTTGCGGGCGCTGACGAAGATCTTGCCGCGCCGGTGGTGCCGGTTGAGGGTGATGTTCTGCGCCACCGAAAACGGCAGCACCAGGCCCTCGGTTTTGCGGCTCTCCGGCAGCAGGCCGATGCCCTGCGCCAGCGCCTGCGCCGGGGAGCGCAGCGCCGCCGGTTGGCCGCCGAGGCGGACGCGTTTGCGGTGGCAGCGGCTGGCGCCGATCAGCGCCGAGACGGTCTCGGTGCGCCCGGAGCCCACCAGCCCGGCGAAGCCGAGGATCTCGCCCTTGTGCAGGTGGAAGCGGTCGGTCGCGCCGTGCTTCTCGCGCTGGATCTCCGCCTCCAGCAGCACCGTCGCGGTATCGACCGGGTGCTGTTTAGCTGGGAAGGCGTTCTCGATTTTGCGCCCGACCATCAGCCGCACCAGCTCTTCCACGTTGGTGTCACCGGTGGCCAGCGTTTCGATGTAGGCGCCGTCGCGCAGCACGGTGATGCGATCGCAGATGGTGAAGATCTCGTCCAGGTGGTGCGAGATAAACACCATGCCGACGCCCAGCAGCCGCAGATCGTTCATCACGCTGAACAGGTGCTCGGCCTCGCCCGGCGTCAGCGTGGCGGTCGGTTCATCCAGCACCAGCACCCGCGCCTCCAGCGACAGCGCCTTGGCAATTTCAACGAACTGCTGCTGCGCCACGCTCAGCTGCTCCACCGGGCAATCGAGATCGATAGCCACCGTCAGCCGCTTGAAGATCGCCTCGGCCTTGCGCCGCATCGCCCGCCGATCCAGCAGGCCCCAGCGGTTCCTGATCTCCCGGTTGAGGAAGATGTTGTCGATGGCGCTCATGTAGGGAATCAACGAGAATTCCTGAAAAATAATGCCGACCCCGGCCTCGATCGCCTGGCGATAGTTGTTAAAGCGGCGCTGCTCGCCGTCGATAAAAATATCGCCCTCGTCCGGCTGATAGATGCCGCACATGATTTTCACCAGCGTCGATTTGCCGGCGCCGTTTTCGCCCAGC
>NZ_JVEL01000416.1:0-12130 GCF_001076875.1 Serratia sp. 506_PEND | reverse complement strand
CTGGGCTTTGGCCCATTCCCCGGCTCGGTGTTCCACGGCCAGTACCCGAACGCGCTGTACGGCGTGACCACCGAAGACGCGATGAACAGCCTGGATCGCTTGTTTAAAGCGGATATCGATCCCAAGCAGGTGGCGGCCATTGTGCTGGAGCCGGTGCAGGGCGAGGGCGGTTTCAACGTGGCGCCGGCCGATTTCATGCAGGCGCTGCGCGCGCTGTGCGACCAGCACGGCATCCTGCTGATCGCCGACGAAGTGCAGACCGGCTTCGCCCGTACCGGCAAGCTGTTCGCCATGGAGCACTACAGCGTTAAGCCCGATTTGATCACCATGGCGAAAAGCCTGGCGGGCGGCATGCCGCTGTCGGCGGTGGCGGGCCGCGCCGAGGTGATGGACGCGCCGGCGCCGGGCGGGCTGGGCGGCACCTATGCCGGTAACCCGCTGGCGGTGGCCGCCGCGCACGCGGTGCTGGACGTGATTGAAGAAGAGCAGCTGTGCCAGCGCGCTCAGCGCTTGGGGCAGCACCTGGTGGAAGTGCTCCAGCAGGCGCGCAAAACCAGCCCGGCGATCGCCGATGTGCGCGCGCAGGGATCGATGGTGGCGGTGGAGTTCAACGATCCGGCTACCGGCAAGCCTTCGGCGGAGATCACCCGTCAGGTGCAGCAGAAGGCGATGGAGGAAGGGCTGCTGCTGCTGAGCTGCGGCGTGAACGGCAACGTGATCCGCTTCCTCTACCCGCTGACCATTCCGGACGATCAGTTCACCAAGGCGATGGGCATCCTGTCCCGCGCGCTGGCCCACTAAGGAGCGAACGGCATGAAATTGAACAATCCCGAGCTGTTGCGCAGCCAGTGTCTGATCAACGGCGAATGGTGCGATGCCCTGAGCGGCAAGCGCGAAGCGGTGATCAACCCGGCCACCGGCGCCGAGCTGGCCAGCATTCCGCTGGTCAGCGAAGAGGAAACCCAGCAGGCGATCGCGGCGGCGCAGCGGGCGCAAAACGACTGGAAACAGCTGACCGCCAAGCAGCGTTCTGCGCTGCTGTTGGCCTGGGCCGACCAGGTGCTGGCCGCGCAGGAAGATCTGGCGCAGCTGATGACCGCCGAGCAGGGCAAATCGCTGGCGGAAGCGCGCGGCGAAGTGGCCTACGCCGCGTCGTTCATCACCTGGTTCGCCGAAGAGGCCAAGCGGGTGGACGGCGCGGTATTGCAGGCGCCGCAGGCTTCGCAGCGCCTGGTGGTGGTGAAGCAGCCGATCGGCGTGTGCGCGGCCATCACCCCGTGGAATTTCCCGGCGGCGATGATCACCCGCAAGGTGGCGCCGGCGCTGGCGGCCGGTTGCGCCATCATCGTCAAACCGGCCGAGCAAACGCCGCTGACCGCGCTGGCGCTGGCCAAGCTGGCGCAGGACGCCGGTATTCCCGCCGGCGTCCTGCAAGTGGTGACTGGCGAAGCGGCGCAGGTGGGCAAGGTGCTGTGCGACAGCCCGGTGGTGCGCAAGCTGAGCTTTACCGGTTCGACCGAGGTCGGCCGCATCCTGATGGCGCAGTGCGCGCCGAGCATCAAGAAACTGTCGCTGGAGCTGGGCGGTAACGCGCCGGTCATCGTGTTCGACGACGCCAATCTGGACGCGGCGGTGGCGGGCATCATGGCCTCCAAGTTCCGCAACAGCGGCCAGACCTGCGTGTGCGCCAACCGCATCTACGTGCAGGACGGCATCTACGAGCGGCTGGCGGAGAAACTGGTGGCGGCGGTCGAGCAGTTGAAAGTCGGCGACGGCAGCCAGGAAGGCACCACCCAGGGGCCGCTGATCGACAGCGATGCGGTAGCGAAGGTGCAGAGCCATATCGACGACGCGCTGATCAAAGGGGCGCAGATCGCCACCGGCGGCCAGCCGCACGCGCTGGGCGGCACCTTCTTCCAGCCGACGGTAGTGACCGGCGTGACGCAGAAGATGCGCTTCGCCAAAGAAGAGACCTTCGGGCCGGTGGCGCCGCTGTTCCGCTTCCATGACGAGGCGGAAGCCATCGCCATGGCCAACGACACCGAATTCGGCCTGGCCGCCTACCTGTTCACGCAGAACGCCGCGCGCCAGTGGCGGGTGCCGGAAGCGCTGGAGTACGGCATGGTCGGCATCAACACCGGACTGATTTCCAACGAAGTGGCGCCGTTCGGCGGCGTGAAACAGTCAGGGCTCGGGCGTGAAGGATCGCGCTACGGGATAGAAGAATATCTGGAGCTGAAATACCTGTGTATCGATGTGAGCCGTTGAGCGTCAGGACGTTAACCCATCCCGGCGGCCAGCGTCGCCGGGCGATAAAGGATGATGCATGTCTGATAATATCTCTGTTTCTCCGGCGCTTGCCGCCGGGGTGCGAGCACCTGCACCCGCCAAATCGTTAAGTTTCCTCGAAGGGGTGGCGATGATCGTCGGCACCAACATCGGCGCCGGGGTGCTCTCCATCGCCTACGCCTCCAGCAAGGCCGGTTTTCTGCCGCTGCTGTTTTGGCTGGTGCTGGTGGGGAGCCTGACCACCATCACCATGCTGTACGTTGCCGAATCTACGTTGCGCACCCGCGCGCATCTGCAACTGAGCGGGCTGGCGAAGCGCTACGTCGGCGGACTTGGCGCCTGGCTGATGTTCGCTTCGGTGTGCGTCAACAGCGTCGGGGCGCTTACCGCCTACATGACCGGCAGCGGCAAGCTGCTGCAATCGCTGTTCGGCATCTCGCCGGCGCTGGGCAGCCTGCTGTTCTTCGTGCCCGCCGCCGGCGTGCTGTACCTCGGTTTGAAAGCGATCGGCCGCGGCGAGAAGTTCATCAGCATCGGCATGGTGGTGATGTTGACCGCGCTGGTGGCGGCGACGCTGCTGAAAGACACCACCCAGATGCGCAACCTGCTGGACGGCGACTGGCGCTATATGGTGCCGGTGTTCAACGTGGTGGTGTTCTGCTTCTCGGCGCAGTACATCGTGCCGGAGATGGCGCGCGGCTTCGCCGACAAGCCGGAACAACTGCCGAAGGCGATCATCGTCGGCATGGTCGTGACCTTCATTTTGCTGGCGGCGGTGCCGATGTCGGTGATTGCGCTCAGCGGGCTGGATGACATCTCCGATGTGGCCACCATTTCCTGGGGCCAGGCGCTGGGGCAGTGGGCGTTCTTCTCCGCCAACATCTTCGCGCTGTGCGCGATGCTGACCTCGTACTGGGGGTTGGGCGGCAGTTTTCTGACCAATATTTTCGACAAGTTTAGGCTGGGCAATGACGAGCTGCCGCTGCGCCGTTTCGGCGTGCTGCTGCTGGTGGTGGTACCGCCGTTCGTGCTGGCTTACAGCGGGCTGGTGTCGTTCGTCAACGCGCTCTACTTCGCCGGGGTGTTCAGCGGGGTGATCCTGTCGATCATGCCGATGCTGATCTTGCGCGGCGCGCGCAAACACGGTGACCAGACCCCGCGCTGGCAGTGCAACTGGATCACGCACCCGCTGCTGCAGGTCAGCATTGTGTTGCTGTACCTGGCCAGCGCGGTGTACGCCATCGCTTCATTGTTAGGCTATCTGCCCTCTGGATGGTGATTTGCCTTCCCTCAAGCAGTGATGTTGTTTCTCGGCATTGAGAACGGCGGCGTCGTGGCCGCCGATTTTTTTCCTCAGTCGCGCCGTTTTTCCGACAACGCCAGCCAGGCCTGCACCGACGGGCGCTGCCACTGCTTGTGCGCATAGTGGCGCACGCGCTCCGGCACCGGATCGCCGTGCATCACCAGCCGGTTGAGCATCAGCGCCAGATCGGTGTCGGCGATGCACCACTCCCTGAACAGATTGTCCTGCCCGTGGCTCAGCAGTTTTTCCACGGCGGCGATCAGCTTGCGCGCGGCCTCCTGCGCGGCTTCGGACAGCGGCGGGAACTTGCCGTTGTTGAACACCACTTCGGTCGAACGCTCGGCGCGGATCGGCAGCAGATCGCTGCGCAGCCAGGCCTGGATCTCGCGCGCCTTGGCGCGCAGCTTCACGTCGCGCGGATACACGGCGTGGGCCGGGTGGATGTCTTCCAGGTATTCGGCGATCGCCGAAGACTCTGAGAGCTGGAATTCGCCGATCGCCAGCGTCGGCACCCGGCGGGTGAGCGACAGCGCCGCGTAGGCCGCCTCTTTGTTCTCTTCTTTCGCCAGATCCACCGGCTTCACGGTGAACGGAATGCCTTTTTCCGTCAGCACGACAAAGGCGGACATGGCGTACGGGCTGAAAAATTCACTGTCGGTATAAAGCTCGGTGATCGGTTGAGACATCGGCGGTTCCTCGGGGTTAAGGGGGGAACATTCATCATTGTTGAGAGGAGGCTAAAAATCAATCTGTTAGCCTAAAAGTTCTTGGGCGGCGCGGTTTACGGCGCCGTGAGTTCCTTCAGGATGATGTGATATATTTGTTGCCAACACGTGAATTGAGCCGTATTGGGTAACATGAAGACGCAGTGGATAGAACGGGTGAAAGTGGGATGCGCGCGCCTATGGCCGCACCCGCTGGCGGTGGGCAAACGAGAGATGCTGATTTCCAGCGTCGGCGCCGGTTTGGGGCTGATGCTCGCCGGCTGGATCAGCCACTTTATTTTGGGCGAGGTGAACCTGTGGTTTATCGCGCCGATGGGCGCTTCGGCGGTGCTGCTGTTCGGCGTGCCCAACAGCCCGTTGGCGCAGCCCTGGTCGATCGTCGGCGGCAATGCGCTGGCGGCGACGGTGGGCGTCAGCGCCGTTCTGCTGATCCCCGATCCCGGCCTAGCCTGCGGCGCGGCGGCGGCGGTGGCCATCGGCCTGATGTTCAAGCTGCGCTGCCTGCATCCACCCGGCGGCGCGGTGGCGCTGACCGCCATCCTCGGCGGCCCCGGCATTCACCAGATGGGCTACCACTTCGNGTTGTACCCGGTGCTGCTGAACTCGGTGCTGCTGGCGGCGCTGGCCATTCTGTTCAATAACCTGGCCGGGCGGCGCTACCCGCACGCGCTGGCGCCGGCGGAGGCCAAGCCGGCCAATCTGCCGATCGATGCCGTTTCCATTACCCGCGCCGATCTGCACGAGGCGCTGATGGAGGGAGATCTGTTCGATATCGACGAGGACGATCTGCAGGAGATCCTGCTGCGCGCCGAGCAGCTGGCGCATCAGCGGCAAAGCAAGATTGCCTGATCAGCCCAGCGTTTTACGGTAAAATACCACCCGTTCCGTTTCTGCAAAGCCCAGCGCCGCATGCAGGCGTTGGGAGTCCAGATTGGCGATATCGGTATCCGACGCCAGCTCGCTGCACCCCTGTTGCTTCGCCCACTCCTGCACCTGCGCGATCAGGCGGGCCGCCCAGCCCTGGCGGCGGGCGCGTTCGGCGGTATAAATCCCTTCCAAAAACGCCACCGGCGACGATTCGCAGCCGTTGACGTAATCGTGGCGCAGAGCGACCTCGGCAAAGCCAACGAAAGCGCCGTCCAGCCCCCGCGCCATAAACGCGGTGTGGTGCGGCGAAGCCAATATTTCGCGCATCTCCGCGCGGTGCTCTTCCAACGGGCAGGTGGGCCACAGCGCCGAGCGCAGCGCCAGCCAGGCGTCGAGGTTGTCGTGGTCGCAGTTGACGATCATGCAGGGGCCTTATCTGATGGCAGAGAAGTGATGGGGAATAATATCACGTTGCATCGTCAGTGAGCGGCCGGACATGCCGGCACGCGTGATTGGCGCATCCTGGATTTATCGCCACAGATGGCGACCACACCGTCAACGTCATCGAAAGACGGGGATCGTGCCTAAAGCCGTCCGTCGCTCGCCGGCCTCTTTAAGTCTGCGCCCCAGTTCGGCGATGCGGCGTTCACCGGCTTCCAACGCGGGTGCTGAGGTATGCACCGAATAGGCGCCGAGGTGCAGCGGGTGCGGGTGAGGCACGGCTGAGCCGAGAACGAATACGGCATCTTCATTGCCGGATGCTTCAAGTGCAATGGGCATTTCCCCCGGTTCGAAGACCACCATTTCGCCCACGTCGACAGGAGCGCCGGCGCTGAGACGGCCTTTGGCCAGTGCGAGCCAGCCGACAGAATGATGCGCTGGCGGCCGATAAGTCCAGCGTTCGCCCGGTTTGAGTGTGACGAGCAAGTAATTGATGCCTTCCTGCGCGGGCACCGGGCTTTGCACGCCTTCATGGTTGCCAATGATGACATGCGCCGGCCCGATTTGGCGCATGTTCTGGGCTTCGATATAACGGCTTTCCTGTTCACCGTTTTCCAGTTCGGCGGGCAAGGCCAACCAGAGCTGGAATCCCTGGATGCGCGGCGTATCCGTGGCGGACAATTCCTTGCCGTGCCACATGCCGCCGCCCGCCCGCGCCCATTCCACCGCGCCATAGCCGAGCGTACCGACAGCGCCGCCGGCGGGATCTTCGTAGTGAAAAGCGCCTTCGAGCGGTACGGTCACGGTGGCTATGCCTGAATGCGGATGCAGCGGCATGTTGGCCAGCATTGCCATGGTGCGCTGATCCGCATCGAACAGATCGAGGAATACGAAGGGTTTAAGCACCTGACCCAGATCGGAAGGGCTCATCAGCCGGGTGATCGGGCCGTGGCTTTGGCCTCGGGTGCGTTGTGTAATACGCCGCGGGTTGGGCGCGAGTGGCGAGGTCAACGTGGTGTTCATGATTGAATCTCCAGTTTACAAATCCGGCGCGAACGAATTCCGGGGTACGCGGCACAGCCATAGGATTGAGCGGTATTGCATCGCCGGTGGCCAGCCCAAAAAAGGGACTGGCCGCGATCCTGTTATCGTTGTGCCGAACAGGCTCGATTAAGCGGTCAGGCCGTCAATCTGAGCCGCCGCCGCATCGATGGCGACAGTGCGGTTTTCCGGGCTGAGTGCCAGTCCCTCTGCTCGAACGAAGGTGATGTCCGTAATGCCAAGGAAGCCAAAGAAACTGCGCAGATAGGTTTCCTGATGGTCCAGGAAGGCCAGTGGCGTGCCTTCGCCGTACAGGCCACCGCGGGTGGAAGCAACGATAACGCGTTTCCCCTTGGCGAGGCCTTCAGCGCCGTTTTCCGTATAGCGGAAAGTTCTGCCTGGCACTGCAAGTCGGTCAAGCCAGGCGCGCAGCTGAGTCGGCAACGTAAAGTTATACATAGGCGCACCGACGATAATGACATCGGCGGCAAGGAAGTCGTCGACGAGTTTGGCGTTGCGGGCAACGGCCTGTTTGACGTGCTCGTCTTGCGGCTCCACGCCTTGCAGAGCCAGAAATTCGGCGCTGGAAAGGTGGTTAATCGGGTCGGCGGCGAGATCGGTGTGGATGATCCTGGCGTCTGGCTTAGCTGCAGACAGCTGTTTGGCGATCGCCGCCGTGAGCTGGCGGCTAACCGACTGTTCGTTGAGAATGCTGGAGTCGATATGAAGCAGTGTCATGATGAAATCCTTAGGTATAAAATGGTAACCAGGGATAACAATATAACCATGTCCTAAAATGGCAGACAATAAGGCACATTAGGAGAACCCGGTATCATGAATGTGACTGATCAACCTCGAGATTTAAGACATGCCGACTGCCAAAAGATCAGCCAGGTATTGGCGCGCGTTGGTGAGAAGTGGAGTGTCCTGATCATTATGCTCTTGGCGAACGGGCCACGCCGATTCACTGAAATAAAGCGTACAATCAATGGAATATCTCAGCGGATGCTGACGCTGTGCCTGCGCAATATGGAACGAGATGGGTTAGTCAAGCGGACAGTTATTGCCGTCATGCCGCCGCACGTCGAATATGAATTGACGCCGCTCGGTTGCTCATTGACCGTACCCGTCATCGCGCTGGGAACCTGGGCGAATGAACATATTGCCGATATTGATGCGGCGAGAACCGCATTCGACGCGCAAAATAGCGAGGCCGGTGAGGATGTTAATTCACGCTAGAGGCGGCAGGGGGGCGAATGAAATTTGCGTTCTGTTGCAAAAGAGGCGAATGCCTGGTTGCGCCGCAGAAAAAACTAAGGGGCTACGCTGTTAACGTAACCCCTTGATAATTTGGTGGCCCCTGTTGGGTTTGAACCAACGACCAAGCGATTATGAGTCGCCTGCTCTAACCACTGAGCTAAGGGGCCAAGCCGCGAGATTATAGGGAATCCTTAAGCATCGGTCTACTGTTACCCGCCCGTATGTTGCTTTTCTGCGCAGTTCTAGCCTGTTGTAATTGCTGGCGGATTTTGCGATAACCGCAGTAAATCCCTGCAATGGACTCACGACACTCATGGAACTTCTGGTGCCCAATCTGCGGGTGGTGTTTTGCGGCATCAACCCCGGCCTTTCTTCCGCCCATCAGGGCTACCCTTTCGCCAACGGCAGCAATCGCTTCTGGAAGGTGATCCATCAGGCCGGCTTTACCGAGCGCCAGCTGGCGCCGGAGCAGTGGCAGCAGTTGAAGGACAACGGCTGCGGCATTACCGCGCTGGTGGCGCGCCCGACGGTGGCGGCCAGCGAGCTGTCGCGCGACGAGTTGCGCAGCGGCGGTGAGGCGCTGCAAGAGAAGATCCTGCGCTACCAGCCGCGCGCGCTGGCGATTTTAGGCAAACAGGCATTCACCACCGCCTTCGGGGTGAAAAACGCGCCCTGGGGCAAGCAGGCGATGATGCTGGGGCAAACCGAGGTGTGGGTATTGCCCAACCCCAGCGGATTGAACCGCGCCACGCTGGAGCAGCTTACCGCCAGCTATCACGAGCTGTTCCTGGCGCTGCAATGACATAAGGGAGTATGCGATGACATCGATGATGAAAGGCTGTGTGATGGCGCTGCTGTTGGTGACCGGCGCTGCGCAGGCGGGGCATTCGCCACAGGAGGCGCGCAACAAGCAGAACGTGCTGGAGTTTTATCGGCAGGGGCTGAACAACAAGGATTTTGCGGCGGCGCGACCGTTTTTAGGCGAACAGTACAAACAGCATAACCCCAATGCCCAAGACGGCGTGGCGGGTTTTCGTCAATTTGTCGAGCTGCTGAAAACGCGTTACCCCAACTCGCACAGCGAGATTAAACAGGCGTTCGTCGACGGTGACTATGTGATTTTGCATGTGGAAGTCAGCGGGCGCGAGGCCGGCAAGACGGCGGCGATCGTCGATATCTTCCGTCTGGACAGCGCCGGAAAAATCGTCGAGCACTGGGACGTGACGCAGCCGGTGCCGGAGAAGACCGCCAGCGGCAACGGCATGTTCTGAGGCATAAAAAAACCCCGGCAGGCCGGGGTTTTTGTTTTGAGTGCAACCGCCGGACTTAGTCGTCCAGGAAGCTGCGCAGCACTTCGGAGCGGCTTGGGTGACGCAGCTTGCGCAGCGCCTTGGCTTCGATCTGACGAATACGCTCACGGGTAACGTCAAACTGCTTGCCAACCTCTTCCAGCGTGTGGTCGGTGTTCATGTCGATGCCGAAACGCATGCGCAGCACTTTCGCTTCGCGCGCGGTCAGGCCGGCCAGCACGTCGTGGGTGGCGGAACGCAGGCTTTCCGAAGTCGCGGAATCCAGCGGCAGCTCGAGGGTGGTATCCTCGATGAAGTCGCCCAGATGCGAATCTTCGTCGTCGCCGATCGGCGTTTCCATCGAGATTGGCTCTTTGGCGATCTTCAGCACTTTGCGGATCTTGTCTTCCGGCATCAGCATGCGCTCGGCCAGCTCTTCCGGCGTCGGCTCGCGGCCCATCTCTTGCAGCATCTGGCGCGAAATACGGTTGAGCTTGTTGATGGTCTCAATCATATGCACCGGAATACGGATGGTGCGCGCCTGGTCGGCGATGGAGCGGGTGATAGCCTGACGGATCCACCAGGTGGCGTACGTCGAGAACTTGTAGCCGCGGCGGTATTCGAACTTGTCTACCGCTTTCATCAGGCCGATGTTGCCTTCCTGGATCAGATCCAGGAACTGCAGGCCGCGGTTGGTGTATTTCTTGGCGATGGAAATAACCAGACGCAGGTTGGCCTCAACCATCTCTTTCTTCGCGCGGCGGGCTTTCGCTTCACCGATCGACATGCGACGGTTGATGTCTTTGACCTGCTCGATGGTCAGGCCGGTCTCTTCTTCGATCTGACGCAGTTTCTGCAGGCTGCGCTGCACGTCTTCAGCAACGTCTTTCAGCTTTTCCGACCATGGCTTGGCCATCGCCAGCGCGGCTTCAAACCAGGAATCGCTGGTTTCGTTGCCGGCGAACAGGGTGACGAAGTTTTTCTTCGGCATTTTGCACTGTTCAACGCACAGCTTCATGATGATGCGTTCCTGGGTGCGAACGCGGTCCATCATGGTGCGCATGCTGTTGACCAGGAAGTCGAACTGTTTCGGCACCAGGCGGAACTGCTTGAACACTTCAGACAGCTTCAGGATCTCGTCCGCGGCGCTGGCGTGGCTGCGGCCGTTTTTCTTGATCACCAGACGCGTCGCTTCATACTGATCGCGCAACTCGGCGAACTTCTGACGCGCCAGCTCAGGATCGATGCTGTTATCGTCTTCGGTGTCGTCGTCTTCGTCGTCTTCATCTTCTTCGTCGTCGTCTTGCTCTTCGCTCGACAGTTCAGAACCGATGTGGGTCGCGGTGGGGGCGATGTCCTCTTCCGCGTTAGGATCGACGAAGCCGGTGATCAGATCGGACAGGCGCGCTTCACCCGCTTCGACGCGATCGTACTGCTCAAGCAGGTAGGTGATGGCTTCCGGGTATTCGGCAACCGAGCACTGTACCTGGTTGATGCCGTCTTCGATGCGCTTGGCGATGTCGATTTCGCCTTCGCGCGTCAGCAGTTCGACGGTGCCCATTTCGCGCATGTACATGCGCACCGGGTCGGTGGTGCGGCCGATTTCGGATTCCACGCTGGACAGAACCTGTGCGGCGGCTTCTTCCGCATCTTCGTCCGTGCTGTTCGAGTTTTCGGCGAGCAGCAGGTCATCGGCGTCCGGTGCTTCTTCCATCACCTGGATGCCCATGTCGTTAATCATCTGGATGATGTCTTCGATCTGATCGGAGTCGACGATATCTTCCGGCAGATGGTCATTGACCTCAGCATAGGTCAGATAGCCTTGCTCCTTACCACGGGTGACAAGTAGCTTCAGCTGTGACTGCGGGTTTTGCTCCATAAGACGGTATCCACACTTCAGAGTATTTAGGTTGGTGTCGGTCGGCGAAACCGCCAACAATAGCATTTGGGGCGTTTTCGTTATCGCCGCGGCCCACTATGGCGGCACTGTGCAGGGCTCTGCCCTCGCAATTATCGGCACTTAAGCCGTTTGGTATTCAGTTTTTCTTCGCTAAAACCTGGTTGAGAGAACGGACTTCTTCACGTTCCTCCGCGCTCAGACCGCGCGTTCTGGCCTGGGCGATCAGCGTTTCCAGCCGTTGCTCGAGCACCGAGTCGTACAGGCTGGCCAACGTATCTAAAAAGGTCTGTTCGACCATGTCCTCAACGATCATATGGTTCCATGTCGCCAAGGTTTCAAGCTGCTGGCTGAATTTGTTGTCGCGATACAGCTCCAGCAATTGCCCGGTCGTCAGGCCCGGCTGCGCCAAACAGGTCTGCACCAGTTCGACGAACAGCGGCAATCCCGCCTGTTTGGTCTGCTCCAACCCTTCCAGCGAAGGGATAAGTGTAGCCAACTGCGGATTTTGCACCAGTAACCCTATCAGTATACGCATGGTTGTGCGTTTTAGCTGGGGCGCCTGATAAGGATTCGCATTTTCAGCCTGCTTGGGCATCAGCTTGTCGAGCTGGCTGTCGTCCAGCAGCCCCAGCTTGTTGCCGAGCTCCTGGCGCAGGTACAAGCGCAACGTTTCGCCCGGCACCTGAGTAATCAGCGGCAGCGCCAGCGTGCTCAGCTTGGCGCGTCCGTCCGGGCTGCTCAGATCCACCTGCGGCAGCAGGCTTTCGAACAGGAACGTGGACAGCGGCTGCGCCAGCTCCATTCGTTGTTCGAAGGCTTCTTTGCCTTCCTTGCGCACCAGCGTGTCCGGGTCTTCGCCGTCGGGCAAAAACATGAACCGCAGCTGGCGCCCGTCATTCAGGTATGGCAGCGCGGTTTCCAGCGCCCGCCAGGCCGCTTCGCGGCCGGCGCGGTCGCCGTCGTAACAGCAGACGACGTTGTCGGTGGCGCGGAACAACAGCTGAATGTGTTCCGC
>NZ_JVEL01000415.1:0-957 GCF_001076875.1 Serratia sp. 506_PEND | reverse complement strand
GTGATCCAGGAACACATTGACGCCGGTATTTCACTGTGTGACGCGGTGAATTTTATCGTGGAGAAATATGACCTGGTGCGTACTGACCGTCGTGGCTTCAGCGCAGAAACACAATCGCCACTTATCAGCAGTATCGATATACTTCGCGCCCATCGTGCCACCGGGCTGATGAAACGTAGCGGTTACAGAGCCATCACCGATATCACTACCGGGCAATATTCACTGGAGTCCGGGCAATGAAAGTTAGCCTGAACATTGAAGCTGACGCCATCAACGTACTGGCCCTCAACATGGGCCGGATCGCCGTAGATATCGACGGTATTGAACTGGCCGAACTGATTGATGTGGTGAACCAGAACGGTTATTCGCTTCATGTTGCTGACGAGCCTGGAAAACTGGCCGTTGAAGATCCGCTCCCGCCCGTCACCCGCCTTAACGGCATCCAGTGTAGTACCGCCCATATCTCCGAGGCTGACAACAACCTGCTATTCGCTCTTTCGCATCAGCATGAAGACTTTGGTGACAGCGAGTGGATAAGCTATACCGGCTCAGGATATTTGATATATCTGGATGCGTGGCAGTACCCGGTGCTTCAGCTTAAGAAACGGGGCCTGTCGAAAGCCTGTCGCCGCCTGCTCGTGGCGCTGATACGTCGTTACACTATCAGAGTCATCCATCTTGATGCCGGTGGTGAAGTGCTGCCAGGCTTCGCCACCTTTGACTGGTAATTCATACCTCCAATCTTCACAAGTATTCGCATACCTAAATTCACCACGGAAACGGCCCTCAATATTCTGATTGACTGGCTGCTGGACGTTCGCGATCTGCAGCTTCTGCAACACCCCAGAACAAATTAGCCACCGCCCCCACTCATCACACACGTATAAGCGCCAGTCCTCACCGGCTGGCGCGTTGCTTTATATAAGGAAAGAAATGATGTCAGAACTTACCCTCACA
>NZ_JVEL01000414.1:140-757 GCF_001076875.1 Serratia sp. 506_PEND | reverse complement strand
CAGATTGTGCGCGCTATCAGCACCTACACCACCAGTGCCGACGGTGCCACCGACCCGTCACTGCTGGACATTACCAGCATTCGCTCGCTGGATTATGTACGCCTGGCGATCGATACCCGTATCGAGCTGCGCTTCCCGCGCCAGAAGAACACGCCGCGCGTGGGCCGGGCTGTGCGCTCGGAAATCCTCAACGTGCTGTATCAGCTTGAAGATATGGAGATTGTGGAGAACGTCGACCAGTACAAGGCGGGCGTCCTCGTGCAGAACAGCGAGCAAGACAGCGGCCGTCTGAACTGTGTCATTCCGACCAACATCGTCAGCGGTCTGCATGTGATTGCATCTCGCATCGACATGATCCTCTAAGGAGTCACAATGGCAATTCCATACATGGGGGCGGTGGTCCTCGAAGTGAACGGCCGCGAGGTCGAGGTGACGGAGTTCAACGTCAACAACAACACCGGCCGCAAGCTGGTCAAGACCATGAACTCCACCGGGCGCGCTAAGGGCTACTGCTCTGGCATTGAGACTTTCGAGCTGTCGCTGACGGTGGCAATGCCGCTGGGCGACACCTCTATCGACTGGGAGAACGTCGTCGGGGCCAAGCTGACCCAGTACCC
>NZ_JVEL01000414.1:0-127 GCF_001076875.1 Serratia sp. 506_PEND | reverse complement strand
CAGCAAATCAGTTACCTGGACTGCTTCACCACCGAGGTGGACGACCAGTACAGCGTCGATAACGAAGCGCGCATCTCCATCAAGATGAATGCGCTGAACAAAGTGATGGAGTAACACCATGCAATTT
>NZ_JVEL01000413.1:0-22772 GCF_001076875.1 Serratia sp. 506_PEND | reverse complement strand
CTGGGCGCCTAGCTGCAATTTGAAATCCATAGGGGATAGGCAAGGACGCGGCCGGAAAGGCCGAGGCGTTTTCCCGATCACGAGGTCACCATGACAGAGATGATTTCCGCTACGGTATTGCTGTTTTTAATTATGGATCCGCTGGGCAACCTGCCGATTTTCATGTCGGTGCTCAAGCACCTGGAACCGCGCCGCCGCCGGGTGGTGCTGATCCGCGAGCTGCTGATCGCCCTGCTGCTGATGCTGATTTTCCTGTTCGCCGGCGAGAAAATTCTGGCGTTCCTCAACCTGCGCACCGAAACCGTCTCCATTTCCGGCGGCATCATCCTGTTTCTGATCGCCATCAAGATGATTTTCCCCACGCAGGAGGGGAACAGCTCCGGGCTATCCGCCGGTGAGGAACCGTTCCTGGTGCCGCTGGCGATCCCGCTGGTGGCCGGGCCGTCGATTCTGGCGGCGCTGATGCTGCTGTCGCACCAGTATCCGCATCAGTTGCCCCATCTGGTGGCGGCGCTGCTGATCGCCTGGGGTCTCTCTGCGGCCATTTTGCTGATGTCGAACCTGTTCCTGCGCCTGCTGGGCAGCAAAGGCGTCAGCGCGCTGGAGCGGTTGATGGGGCTGATTCTGGTGATGCTGTCGACCCAGATGTTCCTGGATGGCGTGCGGGCTTACATGAAGCTGTAGGCGCCTGGCGGCGCCGACAACGGCCCGCGCTCAGCGGGCGGTAACGCGGCGAATATGGGCGAGCGTATCGGCGACCACGCCGTCCAACGGCTGGTTGATGTCGATCGCTTGCACATCCGGTTCCTGCTCGCCCGGCTCTTCCAGCGTGGCGAACTGGGAAATCAACATCTGCGGCTTGAAGAAGTGGCCCTTGCGTTGCTTCAGACGCTCCTCGATCACCGACTGGTCGCCTTTCAGATACAGGAAATGCAGGTTGAGATTGCCGTCGCGCAGGCGATCGCGATAGCTTTTCTTCAGCGCCGAGCACACCAGCAGCGACACGTCGTTGGTGCGCTGCATGGCGAAGATGGCGTCGTTCAGGGCCGCCAGCCACGGAGCGCGATCGTTGTCGTCCAACGCATGCCCGGAGGACATTTTGATGATGTTGGCGCGCGGGTGCAGGTAGTCACCATCCAGCATGGCGGCGTTGGCCTCGTGGGCGACGGCGCTGGCCACGGCGGATTTGCCGCTGCCGGAAACGCCCATCAAAACAAATACGTGATTCTGCGGATTACTCATTGTGTCATGCCCTTATGGGAACTGGCGCGAGCGCGCCACATGCGTCCCAACTGATAAAGATACTCTGGAACGCCGACGCCCCGCAGGGCGCCGGATAAAGATTATACGACCGTCGCCAGCAGCAGGCAGCCCACCAGGCCGCACACCGAGATAATGGTTTCCAACACCGACCAGGATTTGATGGTTTCCATGATGCTCAGGTTGAAGTACTCCTTGAACAGCCAGAAGCCCGGATCGTTGACGTGCGAGAAGATGACGCTGCCGGAACCGACCGCAATCACCATCAGCTCGGGGCTGACGCCGGTGGTGGCGATCAGCGGCGCGACGATGCCGCCGGCGGTGATCGCCGCCACGGTGGCGGAACCCAGCGCCAGACGCAGCGCGGCGGCGATTGACCAGGCCATCAGAATCGGCGAAACGTTGCTGCCTTCCATCAGGCCGGCGATGTACTGCTCGACGCCGCTGTCCACCAGCACCTGCTTGAAGGCGCCGCCGCCGCCGATGATCAACAGCATCATGGCGATGATTTTAATCGAATCGGTGATGGTGCCCATCACTTCATCCATGGTGCGGCCGCGGTTCAGGCCGAAGGTGAAGATGGCGATCAGCACGGCGATCAGGGTCGCCATCACCGGGTCGCCGAAGAACTCGGCGAAGCGCAGCAGGCTGTGGCCCTTCGGCAGCACCATTTCAGCGACCGCGCGCAGCGCCATCAGGATCACCGGCACCAGCGACGTGGCAACGCTGACGCCAAAGCTCGGCATCTCCGCGTCGGTAAAGGTTTTCGGGTTGTACAGGCCTTCCGGCACCGGCTTGTCAATGCCTTTCAGGAAGCGGGCATAGACCGGGCCGGCCAGGATCACCGTCGGGATCGCCAGCAGCGTGCCGTACAGCAGGGTTTTACCCATGTCGGCATGGAAGATGGTGGCGATGGCGGTCGGGCCTGGGTGCGGCGGCAGGAAGCCGTGAGTCACCGACAACGCGGCGGCCATCGGCACGCCGACGTACAGCAGCGGAATGCGCGCGGAGGCGGCGATGGTGAACACCAGCGGCAGCAACAGCACGAAGCCCACTTCGTAGAACAGCGCGAAGCCGACGGTGAAGCCGGTCAGCACCACCGCCCATTGAATGTGTTTTCTGCCGAACTTGTCGATCAGCGTGGTGGCGATGCGCTGTGCGCCGCCGCAGTCCGCCAGCAGCTTGCCGAGCATGGCGCCGAAGCCCATGATCAGCGCCAGGCTGCCCAGCGTGCCGCCCACGCCGGCCTTGATGGAGCCGATGACCTTATCGACCGGCATACCCTGTGCAATCCCGACCGCCAGGGCAACCAGAACCAGAGAGATAAAGCCGTTCAGCTTGAAGCGGATCATCAGCAGCAGCAGCAGCGCTACGCCGCCTGCAACAATCACTAATGGCATAGTTTTTCTCCAACCTTTTATCGCGACTCTCTTTACGATAGGCGTAAAGCGTGCGGTTGTTTTATTTTTAGGCTCTTTCCCGGTGTTTAAGAAGAGCTGTAGGTGTTGTTGAGTCAGAGGTTCAGTCTTGCAGCAAGATGACCGCGCACTCGTTGTTACCGGTATCATGATACCGGTAACAGAATAAGCACCGGAACCGGGTAATCGGCTAAAATTCGCGTTCTGGGACAGAGATCAAACTTATGTCGGCAACGAGCTGCGGGCTTACAGGCGGGATAACCAGCGCGCCTCAGGGCGCGCTGCAAAAAGAAAGGGTGTTAAAACAGAACGTTAAAATGGCTCAGATACTGCCGCCGGGGATCACGGTGAAACCGACGTCCACCATGCGCGGGCACACCGTTTCACCGCGCAGCCGGGCCAGCAGGCGCTCGGCGCCGATCTGCCCCATGCGTTCACGCGGCGTCAGCACGCTGGCCAGCTTCGGCACCATCACCTGGCCGATGTCATGGCCGTGAAAGCCAGCGATCGCCATCTCCTGCGGGATCGACAGCCCCTGCCGCTGGCATTCAAAGGCCGCGCCGATCGCCAGGTCATCGTTGGTGCAGAAGATACTGTCGATCTGCGGATAGTCACGCTGCGCCTGGCGCAACAGCTCCCCGCCGGCGGAATAAGAGGAAGAACGCGCGGTCATGATGCTGTACGGCTCCAGGCCGGATTCGCGCATCGCCTGCTCATACCCCTGCTGCTTGATAATAGTACGCTCATCCTGGCGAGCGCCGAAATAGACTACGTGACGGTGGCCGTGCGCGATGATCTGTTGGGTCATCTGGCGCGCCGCCTCGAAGTTGTTGAAGCCCACCGCCAGATCGATGCACGGCGAGACGCAGTCCATCAGTTCCACCACCGGAATGCCCGCCACCTCGATCATCTTCAGGGTGCGCGGCGTATGGTGGCGCTCGGACAGGATCAGGCCGTCGATATTGTAAGAAAGCAGCGAAGTCAGACGCTCTTCTTCACGCTCCGGCAGATAACCATAGTGCGCCAGCATGGTCTGGTAGTTGTGCGCGTCGGTGACGCTTTCGATGCCGCGCAGCACTTCGGCGAACACCTGGTTGGTCAGCGACGGCAACAGCACGCCAATCGCCCGGCTGGTGGCGTTGGAGAGGATGTCCGGCGCGCGGTTGGGGATGTAGCCCAGCTCATCCAGCGCGACGGCGATTTTTTGCTGCAGGGCGACGGAAACCTGGTCGGGATTGCGCAGATAACGGCTCACCGTCATCTTGGTCACGCCCACCTTGTCCGCCACATCCTGGAGTACCGGCCGTTTTTTCTTCATTATCAATGAACTGACTAACCATGAATGGGCAGTCATTTTAGCAAAAAAAACGGCGGGCCGATATTGTCGGTTATGCGACGGCCAACGCAAAAAGGGCTCACACCGTGAGCCCTTGATATTTACCGCTTAATCACACTGGCGGCAGATCGAACAGCAGGATTTCGCTCTCTTCGTCGGCCTGGATCGTCAGCGCCGATTCATCCCACACCGCGAACGCGTCGCTGATGCCGGCGGTCTGGCCGTTGACCGAGACCTTGCCGCGCACCACCTGGATCCAAACGCGACGGCCGGCGGCGATAGGGCATTCCCCCTGCTCGCCTTTATTCAGCGCCCAACGCGACAGCGTCATATCCTGGAACACCTTCAGCGAGCCGTCACGCGCATCCGGCGACAGCACCAGCTGACGGCCCTGCGGCGCGTCGAACATGCGCTGCTCATAGCGTGGCTCCAGCCCGACCTGATCCGGGATGATCCAAATCTGGTACAGGTGCAACGGGCGATCCTGATTGGCATTGTACTCGGAGTGACGCACCCCGGTGCCCGCACTCATGATCTGGAATTCACCGGCCTGGATCTGCTCCTTGTTGCCCATGCTGTCCTGATGTTCCACCGTGCCGCTCAGCACGTAGGTCAGGATTTCCATGTCTTTATGCGGGTGAGTACCGAAACCCTGCCCTGCATCGATCACATCTTCGTTGATCACCCGCAGCGCCGAGAATCCCATAAAGTTCGGATCGTAGTAATCGGCAAATGAGAAGGTGTGCCAGCTATCCAGCCAGCCATGATTGGCGTGGCCGCGGTCTTCCGCTTTACGTACATAAATCATATTCAACTCTCCTCAATGTTTTTTTACAGTCTAGTCCTGCCAGCAGAATAAGAAAGCGTAAAAAACTCATGCCTCTGTTCAAAAATTTCGATGGAATGAAACAGCTGATGGGCAGCGGATTTGTTGAAGGCGGAAACGGCTGAAAAAAGGGCAAAAAAAAAGCCAGCACCCGAGCTGGCTAAGTAAACACTGGAAGCAATGTGAGCAATGTCGTGCCTTCGCAGCGAGAGTATCAAGGGTTGATGCCCTCTCCGGAACGCATCGCAATAATAATCATTATCATTCGCACCTGTAAAGCGTTTTTTTTGACCCGTTGAAATAATATTGACTCAAGGCAGTAAACGGATAAATTCAGAGGTTATTCAACCGGTAAGCAAAAGGAGCAGCGAGATGAGCGAGATCGCGATACGCCACGTGGAAACATCGGATGCGCAGGCCCTGCATCATCTTTATTCTCAGACGCCCGTCTACCGCGATACGCTGCACCTACCGCTACCGACAATCGACCTGTGGCATAAACGCCTCGCCAATCCCGAACCGGGCACGCATAACCTGGCGGCCTTCGTTGACGGACAGCTTGTCGGTCAGTTAGCCGTGATGCTGAATCAGCGCGTGCGCCGCCGCCACGTGGCCACCTTCGGCATCGGCGTCGATCCGCGCTACCACGGTAAAGGCGTCGGCAGCCGCCTGATGCAGGCGATGATCGACCTGTGCGACAACTGGGCGGCCATCGAGCGCATCGAACTGACGGTGTTTACCGACAACCCGGCGGCCATCGCGCTGTATCGCAAGTTCGGTTTTGAGATTGAAGGCACCAGCCGCGCTTTCGCCATGCGCGACGGCGTGCTGGTCGATGCCTACCATATGGCGCGTTTTCGCTCCGGGCAGCCGCGCGGCGATGCGTGATATCATCCCCCCGCAGGGGCCGCTGCGCCGGCCCCTGAATATCAACCGCCGAACCTTTTTACACGCGCTGGCCGGCCTGACCGCCGCCGGCATGTTCCCCCCCTTCACCCCATTAGGTGCCGCTATGCCAACTTCCGCCGCCGGGCGCCCTGGCGCCCGCAACCTGATTACCGATGTACCCGGCCTGAAGGTCGGCGTGGCGCAAGACAGCCGGGTGCGCACCGGCGCGACGGTGATCCTGCCGGACGGCCCGGCGATTGCCGCCGTGGACGTGCGCGGCGGCGGCCCCGCCACCCGGGAAACCGACGCGCTGGGTGAGGACAATTTGGTACAGACCATCGATGCGCTGACATTCAGCGGCGGTTCGGTATACGGCCTGGCGGCGGCGGACGGCGTCGTGGCCTGGCTCGGGCTACAAGGCAGAGGCTATGCGCTGCGGCCGGCTCCCGGCGTGCCGGTCTCACCTATCGTGCCCACCGCCTGCCTGTACGACCTGGCCAACGGCGGCGATAAAAACTGGCAGCTCACGCCGCCGTATCGCCAGCTGGGCATCGACGCGGTCGGCAAGGCCGGCCTGGACTTTCCGCTGGGCACCGTTGGCGCCGGCTACGGCGCCATGACCGGCATGGGCAAGCTGAAAGGCGGGCTCGGTTCGGCATCGATCGTTGCCGCCAATGGCGCTACCGTCGGCGCACTGGTGGCGGTCAACAGCCTGGGTGCGGTGGTAGCGCCCGGCACCCGCGCCTTCTGGGCGACGCCCTATGAAATCGATGGTGAATTCGGCAACGGCGGCGCGGCGGCTCTGGCGCAGCTGCGCGCGCAGGGCGAAGACGGGATGGTGCAAGAGCCGCAGGGCGGCAGAAAGAACACCACCCTGGCCTGCATCGCCACCGACCTGGCGCTGACGCGGGTGGAGTTGAAACGGGTGGCCATCATGGCGCAAGACGGCATGGCGCGCGCCATCCGCCCGCTACACAGCCCGTTTGACGGCGACGTGGTGTTCGCCCTGTCCACCGGGCAGCGCGAGGTGCAGGGCAGCCGTGAACTGGCGGTGCTGCAGATCGGCGCGCTGGCGGCGGACACCCTCGCTCGGGCGATCGCCCGTGGCGTATACGCCGCCACCCCGTGGCCGGGCAGCCAGGTCACAACCTGGCAAACGCTCGGCGGCTAACGCACCGCCATCAAAAAAGGGGCGCCGGCGGCGCCCCTCGATCTCTATTGCCCCTCGCCGCCTAAATGCCGGCGGTTTCCCGAATATAACGGCGCGCCTTCACCGCATACTCGAACGGGTTGGCCAGCGCCGGATCCTGCTCGGCCTCCACCACCATCCACCCTTTGTAACCGCGCTCGTCCAGCAGCTTGAACACCGGTCTGAAATCGATCACGCCATCACCCGGCACGGTGAAGGTGCCCTTCTTCACGCCATCGAGGAAACTCAGCTTGTTGGCCTTCACTTCCGCCACCACCTCATCGCGCACGTCCTTCAGGTGGACATGGTTGATGCGCGGCAGATACTTCTCCAGGATCGCCATCATCGCCTGTTGGCTGCCTTCCGAATAGTAGGCGTGGCCGGTATCGAACAGCAGATAAACGTCGTCGTTGACCATGCTCATGTAGCGATCGATTTCGGCCGTGGTCTGAATGCCGGTGCCCATGTGGTGGTGCAGGCACACCTGCATGCCTTTATCGGCGGCGATCTTCGCCAACTCGTTGTAACCGTCAGCCACCCGCCGCCACTCTTCATCGCTGAAATACGGCTTCTCTTCGAACACGCCTTTGGTGGTGCCCTGAATGCTCTTGCTCTGCTCGGAACAGCCGATCACCCTGGCGCCCATGGCATGCAGGAAATTCATGTGGTTGATAAATTCATCAATGGTTTTGTCTTTCTGGCCGTCGGCGAAAAAGGTGCTGAACCAGGCGTTGCAGATCTGGATGCCGCGAATATCCAGCATCGGTTTCAGCACCGCCGGATCGCGCGGGTATTTGCTGCCCACTTCGCTGCCGGTGAAACCGGCCAGCGCCATTTCACTGACGCACTGCTGGAAGGTGTTTTCCTTGCCCAAATCGGGCATGTCATCGTTGGTCCAGCCGATCGGCGCAATGGCCAATTTCACGTTGTCTTTATTCATGGTTTGCCTCGGTCCTTGCAGGGCCGCCGGTACAAACGCCGCCGGCGAGCCGAATCAGATTATTTGCCCAACAGCTCTCTTTCGATGCGTTCTCTGGTCGCCACCGCCTGGCTCGGCATCTTTTCCGGGTAGCCGAACAACGAGGTGCAGATGATCGATTCGCCGCCGACCTTGAAGCTGCGGTTGGCGAATTCCATGTCGCGCAGCGTCTGGAACAGGGCGTCGAAATTCACTTCGCCTTCGCCGATGCCGACGTGCTGGTGCACCGCGGCGTCAACGCCTGGCGGGTTGACGATATAACGGCAATGCTTGGTGTGATTCATGGTGTCGGCGATCAGCACGTGGGAAAGATCGTCCCCGGCGTACTGCAGCATGCCGGCTACGTCACCCTGTCCCTTGTCGTAGTAGAAGGTGTGCGGCACGCTGTAGAGGTATTTGACGTGGTCGCTGCGCAGCGACTTCACCAGATCGGCGGTTTCGTTGCTCAGCTCGCAGAAGTCCCACGGGTGCGACTGGATCTCCATACGAATACCCTCGCGCTCAACGATCGGCAGCAACTCCTCCATCGAGCGATACCACAGCTCCTCGCAGATCTCCGGTTCGTTGGGGTTGCCGGCCAGTTCGGTGTTGATCACCTGCACGCCCATTTCCACCGCGATTTCGATCATCCGCCGCCAGTTTTTGACCGCCGCCTGGCGGCGATCTTCCCCCGGCCCGGACCAGCGATACACCACGATAAATGAGGAGATCTCCACGCCGGTCGCTTTCAGGGCGTTTTTATACTCCGCCATGATTTCGCGGCTGGCCTTCGGATGTTTGTAAAACGGGTTGATCTGCGGGTGCGGCGACTGCTCGATGTATTTGTAGCCCCAGTCCGCCACCTGCTGAACCATTTTGGTGACGCCCAAATCCCGGATAACGTCGACATCAAAAGCGATCTTCATGGTCACTCCTCTACAATCATGGGTACGCGCTGCGAGCGGTTATTTGCCGTAAAACGCCGGGCGCGCCGGCAGGGTCACCGGCACGATCTCGCCGCTGAGCTGGGCGGCCACGCAGGCGTCGGCGGTCACGGCGGCGGCGTAGCCGTCCCAGGCGGAAGGCCCGGTCAATTTGCCCGCGGCCACGTCGTTGATGAACCCCTGCAGCTCGACGTCATAGGCGTCGATAAAGCGATCCTTCCAGTCGGTCAGGATTTCGGTCGACAGGCGGGCGCCGCTGCGCATCTGCACCGAGGACGGCTCCGGCAGTTTGGCGATGCCGGTTTCCCCCACCACTTCACACTGAATGTCGTAGCCGTACTGGCAGTTGACGAAGATTTCGACGTCGATGCGCGTCCCTTTGGCGGTTTCAAACAGCACAATTTGCGGATCTTTCAGGTGCGGGAACGCCTTCGGGCTCTTGCGCGGGAACACCACCTGCACCGACACATAGTCGTCGTCGAGCAGCCAGCGCAGCACGTCGATTTCGTGGATCAGGGTGTCGGTGATCGCCATATCGGTGGTGTAGGCCTCGCCGACCGTCGGATTGCGGTGCGCGCAGTGCAGCATCAGCGGCTCGCCGATCTGGCCGCTGGTCAGCACCTGTTTCAACGCGCGATACCCCTGGTCATAGGGGCGCATAAAGCCGACCTGCACCAGCCGCTTGCCGTGCTTCGCTTCGGCGTCGACGATGTTTCTGCAGCCCTGCGCGGTCACCGCCAACGGCTTCTCGCAGAATACCGGTTTGCCGGCGGCGATGGCCGCCAGCACGAACTCTTCATGACTCGGCCCCCAGGAGGTGACCAGCACCGCCTGCACGTCGGCGGCCTTGATCAGATCGTGGCCGTTGTCATACACCCGCGCATCCAGCTGCAGATCGCTCACCACCTTGGCGGCGTTGTCGCGATTGATGTCGTTCACCGCCACGACGCGGGCGCCCTGCAAAACTTTGCTGCAGCGGCGGATATGATCGCGGCCGATGGCGCCGGTGCCGATAACCCCAATGTTCAATGTCATTTTCGCTACCCTCTGGAAAGTGTGTTGTGTTCGAAAACGAATCAGTAATCGCGCGCCTTATCGATGTTTTCCTGCAGCTTGCGCGCCACTTCGACGATTTTCTCGCTGTCGGCCACCTGAGCGCCGCCCACGCGCCACCAGCTGAGATATTTGTGCACCATGGTCTTCGGCAGCACCTTGATGTCGAGCAGCGTGGACACGGTCTGCCTGCGGGCGTCGGCCAGCGCATCGAGCAGCTGCTGCTCGGTGGTGACGCGATAGGTTTTGCAGCCGTAAGCCGCCGCCAGCATGGCGAAATCGACCGGCACCAGTTTGCCGTCGAGCTTGCCGCCCTCTGGATTGCGGAAGCGGAATTCGGTGGTGTAACTGTCCATGCCATGTTCCATCTGCAGGTTGTTGATGCAGCCGTTGGTCATGTTGTCGAACAGCACCACGTTGATCTTGCAGCCTTCCTGAATCGAGGTGACCAGCTCGGAATGCAGCATCATGAACGCGCCGTCACCCACCATCGCGTACACCTCACGCTGCGGCTCGGCCAGCTTGACCCCCAATGCGGCGTTCACCTCGTACCCCATGCAGGAGTAGCCGTATTCCACGTGGTAACCGTGCTCGCCGCGGTTGTGCCACACCCGCTGCAGGTCGCCCGGCAGGCTGCCGGCGGCGGCGACGATCACGCTGTCCGGCGGCAGTTCGCGGTTCAGCACCCCCAGCACCCGGCTTTGCGTCATCGCCGAGTCGGTCTGAGCGATAAATTCGGCGAACACCCGCTCGCGATCGAGGTGATCGTCGATCTCCGGCACAAAGCCTGCGCCGCTGTATTCCACCGCGTAAACCCGCTCGGTCTCTTCATGCTGCGCGCTGCGCGCCGCGGCGATGGCGTCGCCCCAGCCGGCGCGATAATCGGCCTGCGCCAGCCGTGCGCCCAGTTCGCTCAGCGCCTCGCGGGCGTCCGCCAGCACCTGCACGCCGTCAAGCTTGCCGGCGTCGAAGGCGCTGACGTTGACGTTGAGGAAGCTGACGCTCGGATGTTGGAACAGCCATTTGGACGAGGTGGTGAAATCGGTGTAGCGGGTGCCGACGCCGATCACCAAATCCGCCTGTCGGGCCAGCGTGTTGGCCGCCAGGCAGCCGGTTTCGCCGATGCCGCCGAGGTTGAATTCATGGTCGCTCGGCACCGCGCCTTTGCCGGCCTGGGTCTCGGCGAACGGAATGCCGAAGCGCTCGGCGAATTCGCGCAGCGCCCGCCCGGCCTGCGAGTATTTCACGCCGCCGCCGCACACCAGCAGCGGTTTGCGTTTGGCCGTCAGCAGCGCCAAGGCGTCCGCCAACATGCCCTCGGTCGCCGGGCGGCGATCGAGCCGATGCACGCGTTTTTGGAAGAAATAGTCGGGATAGTCGTAGGCTTCACCCTGCACGTCCTGCGGCAGACACAGCGTCACCGCGCCGGTTTCCGCCGGATCGGTCAACACGCGCATCGCATTGATGCAGGCGCTCATCAGCTGTTCCGGGCGCACGATGCGATCCCAGTATTTGCTCACCGCACGGAACGCGTCGTTGGTGCTGATGCTGAGATCGTAAGACTGTTCGATTTGCTGCAACACCGGATCCGGCTGGCGAGAAGCGTAAACGTCGCCCGGCAGCAGCAATAAAGGGATGCGGTTAGCGGTGGCGGTGGCGGCGGCGGTGATCATATTGGCGGCGCCGGGGCCGACCGATGAGGTGCAGGCGTAAATTTGCCGACGCAGCTTCTGTTTGGCGAAGCCGATCGCCGCATGGGCCATCCCCTGCTCGTTGCGGCCCTGGTGCACCCTCAGATCGCCGCTATCCTGTTCCAGCGCCTGCCCCAGCCCCAGCACGTTGCCGTGGCCGAAAATCGCGAAAATGCCCGCGACGAATTTGGTTTCCACGCCGTCGGCCAGCAGATACTGGTTATCGAGAAATCTGACGAGCGCCTGCGCCATGGTTAACCTGATCTTGCCCATTTACTCACCCTTTAGATTGAGGGCCGCCCCGGAAAGCGCTCATGCCGAGCCGACAATCCCGTGTTTGTGTTACGCGGCGGCAGCTATTATCTTGAGCAGACGATGCCCGCGCTGCTCACGAAGTCGACAACCTGAAACGTGAAGCGATTATAAACAAATATATTTTTCATAAAATCACATTACAGAAGAAACATTTCATTTTGCGATAAAGATCGCATATTACATGAAAAGCGCGTTTCATCTCGTGGTTCAGCCTTCATGGGCTTCGTGCCGCGCACCAGCCGTTAAAAGTCGTTGGCACATGGGCTGACAGCCTTTTACCCTGCTCTCCCCCCCCCCTTTTATGTACGGCCCCGGCGGCCCTTATCCAGCCGGTTCACCGCCTTTTCCCACGCCTCTGTCGATGTTTTAAACACATCACATTTTTGGGGTGTAAATTTCATTTCATATTGAAATTGAAATTTTCATTCCCCATACTGTCCCCATGCTTCCTGCAGGGCGCCACGCTCGGGCCGCCGCCGGAGTTTTGCTTAAACAGAAGGAAACGGGTATGGCTACACAACAAAAACAGCTTGATGTCATTTGTCTCGGGCGCATCGCCGTCGATTTCTATGCTCAGCAGATCGGCGCGCGTCTGGAAGACGCCGGCACATTCGCCAAATACCTCGGCGGCTCTTCCGGCAACGTGGCCTACGGCACCGCCATTCAGGGGTTGAAATCCGGCATGCTGGCCCGCGTCGGCGATGAACACATGGGCCGCTTTCTGCGTGAAGAGCTGCAGCGCGTCGGGGCCGATACCCGCTGTCTGATCACCGACAAGCAACGATTAACCGGCCTGGTGATCCTCGGCATCAAGGATCAGGAAACCTTCCCGCTGATCTTCTACCGCGAAAACTGCGCGGACATGGCGCTGACGCCGGACGACATCGACGAGGCCTACATCGCCTCCGCGCGCGCGCTGGCCATCACCGGCACGCACCTGTCGCACCCGAACACCCGCGCCGCGGTGCTGAAGGCGCTGGAGTATGCGCGCCGCCACGGCCTGCGCACCGCGCTCGACATCGATTACCGCCCGGTACTGTGGGGGCTGACGTCGCTGGGCGACGGCGAAACCCGCTTTGTGGAATCAGACCAGGTGACCCGTGAACTGCAGGAGGTGCTGCACCATTTCGATCTGATCGTCGGCACTGAAGAGGAATTTCATATCGCCGGCGGCAGCACCGACACGCTGACGGCGCTGAAAAACGTGCGCCGGGCCACGGCGGCCACGCTGGTGTGCAAGCGCGGCGCGCAGGGCTGCTCGGTGTTCGAAGATGACATCGCCGACGACTGGGAACAGGTGAAGCTGCACGCCGGCGTGAGGGTGGAGGTGCTGAACGTGCTGGGGGCCGGCGACGCCTTTATGTCCGGGTTGCTGCGCGGCTACCTGAACGATGAAGGCTGGGAGCAGGCCTGCCGCTACGCCAACGCCTGCGGCGCATTGGTGGTTTCGCGCCACGGCTGCGCGCCGGCGATGCCGACCAAACGGGAGCTGGACGACTACCTGCAGCGTGAACAACAGGTCACGCGCCCGGACCGCGACGCACGCCTGAACCACCTGCACCGGGTCACCACCCGCAAGCAACAGTGGCCGGAACTGTGCGTGTTCGCCTTCGATCACCGCAAGCAGCTGGCGGACATGGCGCGCGAAGCCGGCGTCGGCGAGGAACGCATTCCGCGCCTGAAGACCCTGCTGCTCACCGCGGCGCAACAGGCTGCCGCGCAGGCCGGCCTCGACGGCAACAGCGGCATTCTGGCCGACACCACCTACGGGCAGGCGGCGCTGAACGAAATCACTGGCCAGGGATGGTGGATCGGCCGGCCGGTGGAGCTGCCCAGCTCGCGCCCACTGCGCCTGGAGCACGGCAATATTGGCTCGCAATTGATCGACTGGCCGCAGGAGCACGTGGTGAAGTGCCTGGTGTTCTATCACCCGCACGACGCGGCGGAACTGCGCCGCGAACAGGATGCGCTGATCGCCGACGTCTACCGCGGCTGCTGCAAATCCGGCCACGAACTGCTGCTGGAGGTGATCCTGCCGGACAGCAACGCCGACAAAGACGAACGCTATTACCTGGAGATGATTGAACACTTCTACCAGTTGGGCATTCAGCCGGACTGGTGGAAACTGCCGCCGCTGAGCGCGGAAAACTGGCGGCAGGTCGGTGCCCTGATCGACGCCTGCGATCCCGACTGCCGCGGCGTGCTGATCCTGGGGCTCGACTCCCCGGAGGCGGTGCTGAAGGCGGGCTTTGCCGCCGCCGCGGATGCGCGCTGGGTCAAAGGTTTCGCCGTCGGCCGCACCATTTTCGGCCAACCTTCGCGCCGCTGGCTGCAGGGGGAAATCGACGACGCGGCCCTGATCGAGCAGGTGAAACAAAAATACCTGACGCTGATCGGTTTCTGGCGCCAGTACCGTCCGCAGGCGGGCGGCGCGTACTGACAGCCACAGCAGGTTCACGTCCCCTTAAGGCCATTTCGCCGCTTTAAGGGGATTTTTTTGCCCATTTTCTGTGAAGTCGCGCAATGTGCGATCGAATAAATCGCTTTTTGAGGAAATGAAATTTCCGCTCCGTCTGTTAAAATACCCTGTCAATATTTCAGGCGTCAGGCCAATGCGCCTTCACCCCACTGCGAGCCGAATGGATGAACAACCCAACTCAACTTTCGCTGTTACAGGACGAGATCCGCCACCGTTATGAAACGCTGAGCAAGCGTTTGAAGCAGGTGGCGCGCTATATTTTGGATAACAGTAACAGCATCGCTTTCGATACCGTTGCCTCCATCGCCGCACAGGCCAGCGTGCCGCCTTCCACCCTGATCCGTTTCGCCAACGCCTTCGGCTTCAGCGGCTTCAACGAAATGAAGCAGGTGTTCCGTCAGCATCTGATGGAAGAAACGGTGAACTATACCGAGCGCGCACGCCTGTTCCGCCAAACCTCCACCGACGACAACGTCGCGCCGGAGAAGCCGGCGGAGATTCTCAACGTATTCACCATGGTCAACGCGCAGGCGCTGCAGCAGCTGGCGATGCAGATCGCTCCCGAGCAGTTGGATCGCGCCGTCGAGCTGCTCAACAACGCTGAAAACATCTACGTGATCGGCCTGCGCCGCTCGTTCAGCGTCGCTTCCTACCTCACCTATGCGCTGCGCCATCTGGAGCGCCGCGCGTTTCTGATTGACGGGCTGGGCGGGATGTTTACCGAACAGCTGAGCATGGTGAAACCGAAGGACGTGGTGATCGCCATCAGCTATTCGCCGTACGCCCGCGAGGCGGTGGAACTGGTGGAATTGGGCGCCAAGCGCGGCGCGCAGCAGATCGCCATCACCGACAGCCAGGTCAGCCCGCTGGCCGCCTTCAGCGACGTCTGTTTCGTGGTGCGCGAAGCGCAGGTGGACGGGTTCCGTTCGCAGGTGGCTTCGATGTGCCTGGCGCAGACGCTGGCGGTCTCGCTGGCGCTGAATAACGCCCGGGACGAGTAAGGCGGATGTGAACGCGCCCGACTGGCTCGGGCGCGGCGGGATTATTGCAGCAACAAATAGCGGTAGAGCGCGCTTTCCAGATCCTGCTTCATGCTGATGAAAAGCAGAATCTCCACCGTTTGGCCGTCGTAGTCATAGATGACGCGGTATTCGCTGTCGGGATCCAATCGTTCGTGCAACCGCACTCCCATGCCCGCCAGCACGGCGTTGAAGCGGTAGCGGGCGGGATCGTCGGCAATTGCCGCGAGGGACGATAACAACAGATTGTCCACGAACATCCCGGCTGCGACGGCCCCTATCGTTCCGCTCTTATAAGACTCGATGTCTTTCAGGCTCCATTCCGCCGCCGGCGCGACGGTAAAACGTATTTCCTGGGGCATCCTGCACCTCGGGTCTATTTCCGCGCGTCACGCAGCCGCTGCAGGGTTTCTTCGGGCGACAGACCGCGCTGATTTTTAATCTCTTGCTTCGCCATCATAGTCAGTTTCAACAACGCGTTGGACTGGCGCTCGAGATTGCGTTCCCGTATTTCGGCCTCTCTCTCAGCCGCCGTTTGTACAAACAGCTCGGCAACACCATTTTTTGTGACGTAAACCCCGCCTTCAAACAGATCGGGCGAACCTAATCCTTCGCGCGCCGCTTTTTGAGACATGGTGGTTGTCATAATTTTTCCTCCTGTGTACCGGCATTCTCACTGCATAACAGCGGTTCGTTAGATTCACTCAGCCAGGGAGCAATCGCGTGCGGACAGGTTATCATTTGAGCAAGATAGAGGGCAAATTTAGGTCAAATTTATACCCTGATTAAAGAGAAAGCCCGGCAAGCCGGGCCTCAAGCGCTTATTGCGCGGCGGGATAGCCGTCGCCGTTAATCCAGGCGTGGTCTTTTTCCCAGGTGAATTTCCACTGCCGCACCGGCCCGGCCATCACGTTAAGGTAATAGTTGTCGTAACCCGCCAGGGTCGCCACCGGGTGATAACCGCGCGGCACTTTCACCACGTCGCGATTGTAGACCGGCATGCATTCGTCGAGCGTGCGATCGTCGGTATAGACGCGCTGCATGCAGAACCCTTGCTCCGGCTGAATGCGGTGATAGTACGTCTCTTCGAGATAGGTTTCGTCCGGCGAGTCTTCTTGATCGTGCTTGTGGCTCGGGTAGGAGCTGGTGTTGCCCTCGTCGGTGTAAACCTCCACCACCAGCAGACTGTCTGCCGGCTCGCTGTCCGGCAGAATGTTGTGCACCAACCGCTGGTTGCGCCCCTTGCCGCGCCGCTCCACGCCGATTTCCGCCGGCGTGATCAGCCGTGAAGGCAGGTGGCCGCTGCCGGGCGCGCTGCACACCGCCAACTCCAGATCGGTTTCTGCCCGCACGTCGATGCGATCGTGGTGCGGCACGTACACCGCGTAAGGCGGCGTGCGCTCGAACGGGCTCATGCGTTTGCCGATATGCGGGTATTCGGCGCGCAGCGTGGCGACGGAGGCGATACCGGCCACCAGCACCAGACACAGTTCCCTGCCACCGCATTCCAACTGCAGCGACTGCCCGGCGGCCAGGCGGTAAACGTCAAAGCCGACATAGCCCCAACCGGCATTTTCCGGCGTCACGTGCTGGATACGCCCCTCGGCGTTCGGCGCCTGACATTTGGCAAGCAGTGAAGACATTTCGATTCTCCTGTTAACTCCCCGTGCAAAGGCCGCTGCCCCAAAGGAGCAACGGCCCGCTCATACTCTGCGATCGCTTAGCCCAGCGTCGGCATGCTGAATTCGGACACCGTCTGCTGCCCGGCCGGCCAGCGCGCGGTGGCGGTCTTCATGCGCGTGTAGAAGCGCACGCCGTCGGTGCCGTGCACGTTCAACGCGCCGAACACCGAGCGCTTCCAGCCGCCGAAGCTGTGGAACGCCATCGGCACCGGCACCGGCACGTTGACGCCGACCATCCCGGCCTGCACTTCCTGCACGAACTGACGCGCGTAGTGGCCGCTGCCGGTAAAGATGGCGCTGCCGTTGCCAAACTCGTGACCGTTGACCGTGTCGATGGCGGTGCGATAGTCCGGCACCCGCACGATGCCCAGCACCGGCCCGAAGATCTCTTCGCGGTAGATGCGCATGTTCGGCTTCACATGGTCGAACAGCGTGCCGCCGACGTAGTAGCCTTCAGGGTAGCCCGGCACCTGATAATTGCGGCCGTCGGCCACCAGGGTGGCGCCTTCTTCCACGCCCAGATCGATGTAGCCCAGCACCTTTTTCTGATGGGCGGACGACACCAGCGGCCCCATTTCATTCTCTTCGCCACCCTGCTGCAAGCCCGGCCCGACGCGGAGCTGCGCGATCAGCGGCTTCAGTTTGGCGATCAGTTTGTCTGCGGTATCGTCACCGACCACCACGGCGATCGGCAGCGCCATGCAGCGCTCGCCGGCAGAGCCGAACGCGCCGCCCATCAACGCGTTGACCGTGGCGTCCAGATCGGCGTCCGGCATGACGATCGCCTGGTTTTTCGCCGCGCCGAAGGCCTGTACCCGCTTGCCGTGCGCGCTGGCGGTGGTATAGATATGTTCCGCCACGGTGGAGGAACCGACGAAGCTCACCGCCTGAATGCGCGGATCGGTGCACAGCTGCGCCGCATCTTCATTGGCGCAGTGCACCACGTTGAACACGCCGTCCGGCAGGCCGGCTTCTTTCAGCAACTCCGCCAGGCGCACCGAGGCCGAAGGCACCAGCGCCGGCGGCTTGAGGATAAAGGTATTGCCGCAGGCCAGCGCGATGGGGAACATCCACATCGGCACCATCGCCGGGAAGTTGAACGGGGTAATGCCCGCCACCACGCCCAGCGGCTGCATCAGCGAGAAGCTGTCGACGCCGCTGCCGACGTCCGGCGAATACTCGCCCTTGATCAGATGCGGGATACCGCAGGCGAATTCGACCACTTCCATGCCGCGCGTCAGTTCGCCCAGCGCATCCGAATACACTTTGCCGTGCTCGCTGACGATAAGCTCGGCCAGCTCGTCGCGGTGCTGTTCCAGCAGCGCCTTGAAATTGAACATGATGCGCGCGCGGCGCAGCGGCGTGGTGCGCGACCAGTCGGCGAACGCCCGGTGGGCCACGTCGATGGCCTGTTTGACTTCGGCGGCGGTGCTCTGCGTAACGCGCCGCTCAACCTGCCCGCTGGCCGGGTTGTGCACGTCGACGGTTTGATTGCTGCTGCTCAGGCACACCTGCCCGTCAATAAAGTTACCCACGGTTTTCATGTCACGCCCTCTTTTCAAGTCCGCTGTCGCCTGGCCACACCCAGGCGGCGCGGCGTTAATCGTCCCGCTCGCCAAACTCCGTCGGCAAGCCGGCTAAATCCTGACCGGATGCAGCAAACTCTATTTCATTGAAAAAAAAGTTTCAAATAAATTGTTTTGAAAAATTTGTTTTTAGTGCGTGAGGTCGCAATTTTGCGGTGTCGATCGGGCGGGCGCTTGCATTGCCGTGCCAGGGAAAGCGCAACGGCGGCGGCGAAAGTTGGGAGAATACACACTGACTTTGCTACAGAAAACCCGCACTGCGCCTACCCTGTCGCCGTTACCGCACGCCCTCGTTCGCCCAAGAGGCCCGGCACAGAGGTGACGGTTTTTTTTGAACTGGATCTAAAAATCAATATTCCATTATTCACTAATTATGAAATAAATGTTCTTGTTTGTTCCAGCATTTATCGACGACATCGCCTTGATGACAGGCACGGTTCACACCCTTCCGCTCGCCCCCTTCCCGACACCCCAACCGTGCGGACGGAAGCCAGGATAAAAATCGGAGCAACACATGTCATATCAGCGTAAGCACAATACCGGCTACATATTGCGAATTTGCGGCATCGCCGCCCTGGGCGGCATTCTGTTCGGCTACGATACCGCCGTGATCTCCGGCGCGATCGAAGCGTTGAAAGCCTATTTCGATCTCAGCCCGGCCGAAACCGGCTGGGCAGTCTCCAACGTGGTGATTGGCTGCGTGGTCGGCGCCTTCGCCGCCGGGCCGCTGGCGGCGCGCTGGGGCCGTAAAAAGGCGCTGATGCTGGCGGCGCTGCTGTTCACCGTGTCCGCCGTCGGCGCAGCCTTGGCCCCGACCTTCACCTGGTTCGTCATCTACCGCATCATCGGCGGGCTGGCGGTCGGCATTGCCGCCACCGTGTCGCCGATGTACATGTCGGAGGTGTCGCCGAAAGACATGCGCGGGCGGGCGCTCAGCATGCAGCAATTCGCCATCGTCTTCGGCCAGATCGTGATTTTCTACGTCAACTTCAAAATCGCCAGCATCGCCAGCGAAGCCTGGCTGGTGGAAATGGGCTGGCGCTGGATGTTCGCCTCGGGCGTGATCCCCTGCATTCTGTTCTGCATCCTGGTGTTCGTCATTCCTGAATCGCCGCGCTGGAACGTGATGATGGGCCGCGACGATCAGGCGCTGGCGATGTTGACCAAGGTATCCAACGCCGCCCACGCGCAGAATCTGCTGAAAGAAATCAAAGACTCGCTGCAGCAGGATCAACAGCAGCAGCACCGGAAGCTGAACTACGGCGATGTGCGGGTGCGGTTCATTCTGTTCGTCGGCTGCATGATCGCCATGTTGCAGCAGGTCACCGGCGTCAACGTGATGATGTATTACGCGCCGGTGGTGCTGAAAACCGTCACTGAAAACGCGCAGGAAGCGCTGTTCCAGACCATCTGGATCGGCGTGCTGCAGCTGGTCGGTTCGGTCATCGGCGCCATGCTGATGGATCGCATGGGCCGCATTCCGCTGATGCGTTACGGCACGCTGGGCGCCATCGCCGGCCTGCTGCTCACCTCGTACGCGCTCTACACGCAGGCCACCGGCTATTTCGCGCTGTTCGGCATGCTGTTCTTCATGGTGTTTTATGCGCTGTCCTGGGGCGTCGGCGCCTGGGTGCTGGTATCGGAAATCTTCCCGAACCGCATGCGCGCGCAGGGGATGAGCATCGCCGTCGGCTGCATGTGGGTCGCCAACTTCGCGGTGTCGCAGTCGTTCCCGATGATCAACGACCACCCTTACCTGTTCTCGCATTTCCACGGCGCCTTCCCGATGTGGATCTTCGCCGCCTGCTGCCTGTTCAGCTACTGGTTTATCGGCCGCTATATTCCGGAAACCAAAGGCGTCTCGCTGGAAAAAATGGAACAGGTGGTGCTGGCCAAACGCCACCGCCAACCCCTGCCCGACGGTAAGCCGCTGCCGCTGGAAAACGGCAAATCCTGATCTCTCACCCCTGACCGCTGGAGTAATGCCTCATGACCATTGCGCTGAACCGCTTCTGCATTAACCGCAAGATCGCGCCGAATCTCGATCTGGACAATTTTTTCCGCCTGGTGAAACGCTGCGGGCTCAGCAAAGTTGAGCTGCGCAACGACATGCCCAGCGGCAAGGTGACCGACGATCTGAGTAACGCGCAGCTCAACGCGCTCGCCGCGCAATACGGCATTGAAATCGTCACGATCAACGCCCTCGGCATGTTCAATCGGGTGGATGACCCGGCGGCGCTGCAGCAGCGCGCCGAAGCGTTGCTGGCGCAGGCGCAGGCTATCCACAGCCGGGCGCTGGTGCTGTGCCCGCACTGCAGCGCCGACGACACGCGCAGCGAGCAGCAAAAACGGGACGACACCCTCGCCGCGTTGCGTCTGCTGGCGCCGCTGTTTGCCCGCTACGGCGTGCAGGGATACGTCGAGCCGCTGGGCTTCGGCATCAGCTCGTTGCGATCGTCGCTGCTGACCCAGGCGATCATCCGCGATTCGGGCGCGCCATACCGCATCGTGCTCGATACTTTCCACCACTATTTGAGCGGTGTGGCGCAAGCCGACTTCGACGCGCAGATCCAGGTGGCGCAGATCGGCCTGGTGCATCTGTCCGGCGTGGAGGATGGGCGGGATAAAGGCGCGCTGAGCGATGAAGAGCGCATCATGCTGAGCGCGGGCGATCGGCTGGAAAGCCGCCGCCAGGTACAGAACCTGGAACGCCTGGGCTACACCGGCGTCTATGCCTTCGAGCCCTTCTCTTCGCAGTTGGACGGCTGGAGCGAAGCGGATATCGAACGGGAAATCCGCCAGAGCATCGCCCTGCTGCAAGGGTAAAAAAACGGCCTCCGCGGAGGCCGTTTTTCATGGCGTTACTTCAGGTTGCCGACCACCAACTGGTGGCGCGCATTGTAGAACTTACGGTAAGCCAGATAGCAGGCGATGATGGTCGACAGGCTGGCGGTGGAAAGCAGCATAAAGGTCACCATAATCTGGTATTTGATCGCTTTCACCGGGTCGATGCCGGCAAAGATCAGCCCGGACATCATGCCCGGCAGGCTGACCAGCCCAACGGTTTTCGCCGAGTCCACGGTCGGGATCAGCGAAGCGCGGATGCTGTCGCGGATCAGCGCCGCCGATGCGAACTTGGGCGTCGCCCCCAGGCTGAGCATCTCCTGAATCTTCTGCTGCTCGCTTTTGAAACGCTGGCCGAGGTTGGTGTAGCACAACCCCACCGCCACCATGGCGTTGCCGGCGATCATCCCGGAGATGGGGATCACCTGCATCGGCGTAAATTCGATGGAACCGGTCAATACCAACACCGCCAACGTCAGCACCGCGCCGGTGGTGATGGCGATAAACGACGTCACGAACGCGTGTTCGACGTACTTGCTGCGTTTCTTGGCGTTATAGGCCGCGTTAAAGCAGATGAAGAGCACCATCAACACGGTGAGAACGGCGTTATCCAGGTCGAAAATATACTTCAGCACGTAGCCGACGATGATCAGCTGCACCACCGCGCGGCAGATGCTCCAGATAATGTCCTTTTCCAGCGCCAGCTTTTCCCGGTGGCTGATCAGGATGGCGACCACCACCAGCACCATCGACAAGCCCAAGGATTCGTTGGTGATGTTATGCTGATTCATGTTGTTGCTCCTGTTGCTCGGCGCCGTGCGCGCGCAGGGTGATCACTTCGTCCGCATGCGCTATCTCTTCGGTATCGTGCGTCACCCACAGCACCGCCAGCCGGTGTTCCGCCGCCAGCTGATGCACGATCTCATTGACGTTGCGTTTGTTTTCCTCGTCCAGCGCGCTGGTGATCTCGTCGAGCAACAGCACCCGGGGCATAAACTGCAGGTTGCGGATCAGGGACACCCGCTGCTTCTCCCCGCCGGACAGTTCATTGATGCTTTTGGTCAGCATCGCCTCCGGCAGCCCGAAACGCGCCAGATCGGCCTTCATTTTTCGCTCGGCTGGCGGTTCCTGGCGGATCTGGTAGGGCAGCGCCAGATTGTCGTAAACCGTATTGCCGAACAGTGACGGCGTCTGGAAGCAGTAAGAGACCTGCTTGCGATACGCCTCCGGCGACATCTCGTCGATCGCCTGACCGTCGAAATAGAGCTTTCCGCTGGTCGGATC
>NZ_JVEL01000412.1:27369-49072 GCF_001076875.1 Serratia sp. 506_PEND | reverse complement strand
CTTTATCGGCGAAGAGGTGCCGGAAGCGGCGCTGAAGAAACGCGTACAGGCCGCCTTTGAGTTCCCGGCGCCGGTGGCGAAAGTGACGGAAGACGTCTCCTGCCTGGAGCTGTTCCACGGCCCGACGCTGGCGTTCAAAGACTTTGGCGGCCGCTTTATGGCGCAGATGCTGGCGGAAGTGGCCGGCGATCAGCCGGTGACCATTTTGACCGCCACCTCCGGCGACACCGGCGCCGCCGTGGCGCATGCCTTCTACGGCCTGAAAAACGTCCGGGTGGTGATCCTCTACCCGCAGGGCAAAATCAGCCCGTTGCAGGAGAAACTGTTCTGCACCCTGGGCGGCAACATTCACACCGTGGCGATCGACGGCGACTTCGACGCCTGTCAGGCGCTGGTGAAGCAGGCATTTGACGATCAGGAATTGAAAGATGCGCTGCACCTGAACTCGGCCAACTCGATCAACATCAGCCGTTTGCTGGCGCAGATCTGTTACTACTTCGAAGCGGTGGCGCAGCTACCGCAGGAAGCGCGCAATCAGCTGGTGATTTCGGTGCCGAGCGGCAACTTCGGCGATCTGACCGCCGGGCTGCTGGCCAAGTCGCTGGGTCTGCCGGTGAAGCGCTTCATCGCCGCCACCAACGCCAACGACACTGTGCCGCGCTTCCTGACCAGCGGCCAGTGGCAGCCGCACGCCACGGTCGCGACGCTGTCCAACGCCATGGACGTCAGCCAGCCGAACAACTGGCCGCGCGTGGAAGAGCTGTTCCGTCGCAAGGTCTGGCAGTTGAAAGAGCTGGGCCACGCGGCGGTCAGCGACGAGACCACCAAAGACACGATGCGTGAGCTGGCCGAGTTGGGCTATGTCTCCGAACCGCACGCGGCCATCGCCTACCGTGCGCTGCGCGATCAGCTGCAGGAAGGGGAGTTTGGTCTGTTCCTTGGCACCGCGCATCCGGCCAAGTTTAAAGAGAGCGTGGAGGCGATCCTCGGCCAGGAACTGCCGTTGCCGAAAGCGCTGGCGTTGCGGGCCGATCTGCCGCTGTTGTCGCACACGCTGCCGGCCAGTTTCGGCGAGCTGCGCACGTTCCTGATGGCACTTCCGGCCTGAAATTCGGCAGGTTAGAATGCGAAAAGCCGTCTTGCGACGGCTTTTTTTTATGCCTGCTCCGGGCGCTTGAACACCAGTTCATTGCCCTGCGAGGCGGCTTCGTCGAAGGCGTAGCCTTCCAAGTTGAAGTCCGCCAACTGCTCGCTGCGCGTCAGGCGGTTCTTGATGATAAAGCGGCTCATCAACCCGCGCGCTTTCTTGGCGTAGAAACTGATGACCTTGTATTTGCCGTTCTTCTCGTCGAGGAACACCGGTTTGATCAGCGCGCCGTGCAGTTTGGCCGGCTTCACCGCTTTGAAATACTCGTCGGACGCCAGATTGACCACCACGTCATCGCCCTGTTGCTCCAGCGCTTCGTTGAGCTTTTTGGTGATCTGATCGCCCCAGAAGCTGTACAGATCTTTGCCCTTCGGGTTTTCCAGCTTGATGCCCATCTCCAGCCGATACGGCATCATCAGATCGAGCGGGCGCAGCACCCCATACAGGCCGGACAGCATGCGCAGATGCTGCTGGGCGAAGTCGAAATCGGCTTCGCTGAAATCCTGCGCCTGCAGGCCGGTATATACGTCGCCCTTGAACGCCAGCAGCGCCTGACGGGCGTTGTCCGGGGTAAATGCCGGCTGCCACTCGCTAAAGCGCGCGGCGTTCAGGCCGGCCAGCTTGTCGCTGATGCTCATCAGGCTGGCGATTTGCGCCGGCGTCAGCTTGCGGCAAATGTTGATAAGCCGCTGAGACTTGTCCAGCAGTTCGGGTTGCGTGAAGCGTTTTGTCGCCAGCGGGCTGTCGTAATCGAGCGTTTTTGCAGGGGAAATAATAACGAGCATGGCCAGATCCTGTTTATCCAAGTGCGGGTACTGTAGCAAAAAGCGCAGGAAAAAGCGGCAATCGGTCCAATAGGCGGGGCGCGCATCGCACGCGCCCCGGAAAACTCAGCGCGGCGGCTTTTGATCGTCCCACACGCCCGGCTCCAGCTGCGATTTCAGCTCCGGGAATCGGGTGGCGTCGAAGGTTGGTAGCTTGCCCAGGCGGCGCTGGCGATGGTAGTCGTCGGCCAGTTTCAGCGCCACCCGCGACAGCAGCAGGATCGCCGTCAGGTTGGTGATCGCCATTAGCGCCATGGAGGTATCCGCCATTTTCCACACCAGCGGCAGCTCTGCCAGCGCGCCGAACATCACCATGCCCAGCGCCACACAGCGGAAAATCAGCAGGCCGCCCGGATGATTGTGTTCGAGGAACACCAGGTTGCTCTCGGCATAGGCATAGTTGGCGATGATCGAGGTGAAGGCGAAGAAGAAGATGGCGATGGCGACGAACGGTGCCCCCCAGCTGCCGACGGCGGTCGACAGCGCGCGCTGCGTCAGATCGATGCCGCTGATGCTGTCGGTCGGCTGATCGAGTATGCCGGAAGAGAGGATGATCGCCGCGGTGGCGCTGCAGATGACGATGGTATCGATAAACACCCCGAGCATTTGCACGTAGCCCTGCGAAGCCGGATGCGGCGGATAAGGCGAGGCGGACGCCGCCGCGTTGGGCGCCGAGCCCATGCCGGCTTCGTTGGAGAACAGGCCGCGCTGCACGCCCTGGGTCATCGCCTGGGAGATGCCGTAACCGACGGCGCCGGCTGCGGCTTCCTGCAGGCCGAAGGCGCTTTTGAAGATCAGCGCCAGGATCGCCGGCATGTGTTCGATGTTATGGCCAATCACCCAGAGAGCCAGCAGCAGGTAGGCGCCCGCCATCAGCGGCACCACCAGTTCGGCCACTTTGGCGATGGAACGGATGCCGCCGAAGATCACCACGCCGCTCAGCAGCACCAGACCGATGCCGACGTGCAGCGGTTGCAAATGGAAGGCGACGGCGGAGGCTTGCGCGATGGAGTTGGCCTGCACGGCGTTGAACACCAGACCGAACGCGATGATCAGGAAGATCGAGAACAGCACGCCCATCCAGCGCATGCCGAGGCCTTTTTCCATGTAATAGGCCGGGCCACCGCGGTAGTTGCCGTTGTCGTCTTTGGTTTTATAGAGCTGAGCCAGCGAGCTTTCCACAAATGAGGTGGCCATGCCGATAAACGCCACCACCCACATCCAGAAGATGGCGCCGGGGCCGCCGGCGGTCAGGGCGATGGCGACGCCGGTCAGGTTGCCGGTGCCGACGCGCGCCGCCAGCGTGGTGCACAGCGCCTGGAAAGAGGAGATGCCGGCGCTGTCGCTTTTATTGCTGTTTTTCAACACCGAGAACATGTGGCTGAAGTGGCGAAGCTGGATAAAGCGGGTACGCAACGTGAAGTAAATGCCGGTGCCGAGCAGCAGATAAATCAGCACTGACCCCCACAAAATGTTGTTTATAAAATTCATCAGGTCCGTCAAGGGATCCCTCCTCTTATCGAAATGTCATGCGCACCTTGCAGCATCCACCGCAGGTGAAAAACATTGGCCTATTTTTTACAAGAGCTTAGCTGGAATCTGTCCGGCGTCAGTCGATTAAGATTTTTCGCAGATTAGCGGACGAATTGCATCAATTTTTTCGAATTTAACATAATTTATTCGGGCGATAGCACGTTATTGCCTTTCCATCCGCTCGGTTATGGCGAAAGATATCGGCGTAAACGGTTGCTCGCCCAAGGATAAAACAGATGCTTGCGCGCCGCGGTTTTCCAGCCTTGCACCGGGCTTGGCGCATGTTATTATCAGGGCAGGGCATGGTTGAACAATGCCAAAAGTTCATGCACAAACGATGAGATAATGCCAACATGACCGACAAATTAACTTCCCTGCGCCAGCTGACTACAGTGGTTGCAGATACGGGTGATATCGCGGCAATGAAGCTGTATCAACCGCAGGACGCCACAACCAACCCTTCGCTGATCCTCAATGCAGCCCAAATTCCTGAATACCGCAAACTGATTGACGAAGCCATTGCCTGGGCGCGCGGCCAGAGCAGCGATCGCGAGCAGCAGATCGCCGACGCCGCCGACAAGCTGGCGGTCAACATCGGTCTGGAGATCCTCAAACTGGTTCCGGGCCGCATCTCCACCGAAGTGGATGCACGCCTGTCTTACGACACCGTTGCCAGCGTGGCCAAGGCCAAGCGCCTGATCAAGCTGTACAACGAAGCCGGCATCAGCAACGATCGCATTCTGATTAAACTGGCCTCGACCTGGCAGGGCATCCGCGCGGCGGAGCAGCTGGAGAAAGAAGGCATCAACTGTAACCTGACGCTGCTGTTCTCCTTCGCTCAGGCTCGCGCCTGCGCCGAAGCCGGCGTTTACCTGATCTCGCCGTTCGTCGGCCGTATCCTCGACTGGTACAAAGCTAACGGCGACAAGAAAGAGTTCGCTCCGCACGAAGATCCGGGCGTGATCTCCGTGACCGAAATTTACCAGTACTACAAACAGCACGGTTACAACACCGTGGTGATGGGCGCCAGCTTCCGCAACGTCGGCGAAATCATCGAACTGGCCGGCTGTGACCGCCTGACCATCGCGCCTGCGCTGCTGAAAGAGCTGGCGGAGAGCGAAGGCGCGCTGGAGCGTAAACTGTCTTACACCGGTGAAGTGAAGGCGCGTCCTGCCGCACTGACCGAACCTGAGTTCTACTGGCAGCACAACCAGGATCCGATGGCGGTTGAAAAACTGACCGACGGCATCCGCAAGTTCGCCGTAGACCAGGGTAAACTGGAAAAAATGATCGCCGACCTGCTGTAATTCCCGCAGATCGCGCAGTAAAAAGGTGGCTCAGGCCACCTTTTTTTATGCCCGACGCTCCCGCCGGCGGGGGAAGCCCTTATACTCTCGGCAATGACAACAGAACGGGAGACGAACCCGTTCGGACCCCATCAGGCTGTAGAGGTTACGCATGGATATTTTACGTATTGGTTTGGTTTCCGTTTCCGACCGCGCTTCCGGCGGCGTTTACCAGGATAAAGGCATTCCGGCGCTGGAGGAGTGGTTGGCCGGCGCGCTGGCGACGCCCTTCAAGCTGGAAACCCGGCTGATCCCCGATGAGCAGACGCAAATTGAACAGACGCTGTGCGAGCTGGTGGACGAAATGGGCTGCCATCTGGTGCTGACCACCGGCGGCACCGGGCCGGCGCGCCGCGACGTCACCCCCGACGCCACACTGGCGATCGCCGATCGCGTGATGCCCGGCTTCGGCGAGCAAATGCGTCAGATCAGCCTACACTATGTGCCAACGGCAATTCTTTCTCGCCAGGTGGGGGCGATCCGCAAACAGGCGCTGATCATCAACTTGCCCGGCCAACCGAAGTCGATCAAGGAAACGCTGGAAGGGGTAAAGGATGAGCAGGGCAATGCGGTGGTGCATGGCATCTTCGCCAGCGTGCCTTATTGCATTCAACTGCTTGACGGGCCTTACGTCGAAACGCACGCCGCGGTGGTAGCAGCATTTCGGCCAAAGAGCGCGCGTCGCGAGATAAACCTCTAAATTTCAGCGCTCTGCGAGATCGGCTTCAGCCCGTCTGGTGTGAAAATAATTTGCCGTTATAGTAAGGATTCTTTTACAGAAAGCCTGCGGCTTTTATTTTTACAGCCTTTACCGACGGTGCCCTATGCCTCACGACAATAATCGCCGGCTGAACCGGCAAGACTACAAAACGCTGACGTTGGCCGCGTTGGGCGGCGCGCTGGAGTTTTACGACTTCATCATCTTCGTGTTCTTCGCCGCCGTGGTCGGCGATCTGTTCTTCCCGGCGGACATGCCGGAGTGGCTGCGGCTGGTGCAAACCTTCGGCATCTTCGCCGCCGGCTATCTAGCCCGCCCGCTGGGCGGCATCGTGATGGCGCACTTCGGCGATCTGGTCGGCCGCAAAAAGATGTTTACCCTGAGCATTCTGCTGATGGCGTTGCCGACGCTGGCGATGGGTCTGCTGCCGACCTACGCCAGCATCGGCATCGCCGCGCCGCTGCTGCTGCTGCTGATGCGCGTGCTGCAGGGCGCGGCGATCGGCGGTGAGGTGCCGGGCGCCTGGGTCTTCGTCGCCGAACACGTGCCGCGCCGGCGCATCGGCTTCGCCTGCGGCACGCTGACCGCCGGGCTGACGGTGGGCATCTTGTTGGGCTCGGTGGTGGCGACGGTGATCAACACCACGCTCAGCCCGCAGAGCATCGCCGGCGGCGGCTGGCGCATTCCTTTCCTGTTGGGCGGCATGTTCGGCCTGGTGGCGATGTACTTGCGCCGTTGGCTGCAGGAGACGCCGATCTTTATCGAGATGCAGGCGCGTAAAGCGCTGGCCGAGGAGCTGCCGCTGAAATCGGTGGTGATCAACCACAAACGGGAAGTGGCGGTGTCGATGCTGCTGACCTGGCTGCTCTCCGCCGGCATCGTGGTGGTGATCCTGATGACCCCGACCTATCTGCAAAAGCAGTTCGCCATTGCGCCGGCCTTGACGCTGCAGGCCAACAGCATCGCCACCATCATGCTGATCGCCGGCTGCATCGTCGCCGGTTTGTCGGCCGATCGCTTCGGCGCCAGCAAAACGCTGGTGGTCGGCAGTGTGCTGCTGGCCGGCTGCAGCTGGCTGTTCTATCAAACGGTGGGCGTGCGCCCGGAAATGCTGTTCGCCTGCTATGCGCTGGTGGGCTTCAGCGTAGGCGTGGTGGGGGCCGTGCCGTATGTGATGGTGCGGGCCTTCCCGGCGGAAGTGCGGTTTACCGGCATCTCGTTCTCATATAACGTCTCGTACGCTATTTTTGGCGGTTTAACCCCTATTTTTGTGACGCTGATCATGAAATTAACCCCGTTAGCGCCCGCTTACTATGTGTTGGCGCTGTCGCTCCTCGGGCTGCTGCTCGGCGTCTACCTGCATCGCGACCTGAACAGCGAAGCCGGGGAGCGGCGAGCCGACTCCTACAGCTAAAAAAAAAAAGCCCTGCAGTGCAGGGCTTTTTCGTCAGGGGAGGGCGATTACGCCGCGACCGGTGAGGCCGCGACGCGGGCCGGGGCCGGTTCGCCAATCGGCAGCACGGTGCGGCCGTATTGCTCGTTGAGCACTTCTGCCATCGCCAGGTAGATGGCGCTGGCGCCGCAGATGATGCCCTCATAACCGGCGAAGGTCAGCAGCGCGTGGTTGCCGGTGATGTTGCCGACGGCCAGCAGGGCGAACAGCAGCGTCAGGCTGGCGAACACGAACTGCAGCACGCGGTTGGCGCCCAGGGTGCCGAAGAACATGAACAGGGTGAAGACGCCCCACAGCGCCAGGTAGATGCCCAGCACGTGCGCCTCAGTGGCTTCAGCCAGGCCCAGACGCGGCAGCAGCAGCAGGCCGACCAGGCTCAGCCAGAAGCTGCCGTAGGCGGTGAAGGCGGTCATGCCGAAGGTGTTGCCCTTCTTGTACTCCAGCAGACCGGCCAGGATCTGGGCCAGGCCACCGAAGAAAATCCCCATGCTGATGATGGCGGAGTTCAGTGGGAAAAAGCCCGCGTTGTGCAGGTTCAGCAAGACGGTGGTCATCCCGAAGCCCATCAGGCCGAGAGGGCCGGGATTCGCCAACTTGTTGGTGTGCATAAGTCCTCTGCGATAACAGAAAATTAACGGAAACAGCGAAGTAAAATCATAAATGGTCTGAATGGCCAAAAAATCGAAGTTTTCCACCAGAGCGCGCGCATCATAATGATCCCCGCAGCCGGAAACAATGATCTGAATGACGATAAAAAAAGAAATTTTTTTCGCCTTGCCCCTTGATGCCGGACTGGATGGCCCCATCTTATTTGCAACCGCAGCTGCTAACCGCGGGTCGCACTGAGATATCGGGCAGTTGAAAAGCAAAAAATCGCCCGCATATAGGTTAGCAACCTGACTGATTATGAATTTTTTAGTGGAGACGTTTAGATGGGCAAAATTATTGGTATCGACCTGGGTACTACCAACTCTTGCGTAGCAATTATGGATGGTGCCAAGGCACGCGTGCTGGAAAACGCCGAAGGCGACCGCACCACTCCTTCTATTATCGCATATACCCAGGACGGTGAAACTCTGGTTGGCCAGCCGGCTAAGCGTCAGGCAGTGACCAACCCTGAAAACACCCTGTTCGCCATCAAGCGCCTGATCGGTCGCCGCTTCCAGGATGAAGAAGCGCAGCGCGACAAAGCGATCATGCCGTACAAAATCGTCGAAGCCGACAACGGCGACGCCTGGCTGGAAGTGAAAGGCCAGAAAATGGCTCCGCCGCAGATCTCTGCGGAAGTGCTGAAAAAAATGAAGAAAACGGCGGAAGATTACCTGGGCGAACCGGTAACTGAAGCGGTTATCACCGTACCGGCTTACTTCAACGACGCCCAGCGTCAGGCGACCAAAGACGCCGGCCGCATCGCGGGTCTGGAAGTCAAACGCATCATCAACGAACCGACTGCGGCGGCTCTGGCCTACGGCCTGGACAAAGAAGTCGGCAACCGCACCATCGCGGTTTATGACCTGGGCGGCGGTACTTTCGATATCTCCATCATCGAAATCGACGACGTTGACGGCGAAAAAACCTTTGAAGTGCTGGCGACCAACGGTGACACCCACCTGGGTGGCGAAGACTTCGACAGCCGTCTGATCAACTATCTGGTGGAAGAGTTCAAGAAAGATCAGGGTATCGATCTGCGCAACGATCCGCTGGCGATGCAGCGTCTGAAAGAAGCCGCTGAGAAAGCGAAGATTGAACTGTCTTCCGCTCAGCAGACCGACGTTAACCTGCCGTACATCACCGCAGACGCGACCGGTCCAAAACACATGAACATCAAAGTGACTCGCGCCAAACTCGAGTCGCTGGTTGAAGATCTGGTTGCGCGCTCTATCGAACCGCTGAAAGTGGCGCTGAAAGACGCAGGCCTGTCGGTTTCCGACATTCAAGACGTGATCCTGGTGGGCGGCCAAACCCGTATGCCAATGGTGCAGAAGAAAGTCGCAGACTTCTTCGGCAAAGAACCGCGTAAAGACGTGAACCCGGACGAAGCGGTTGCCGTGGGCGCTGCGGTGCAGGGCGGCGTGTTGGCCGGTGATGTGAAGGACGTTCTGTTGCTGGACGTGACCCCGCTGTCGCTGGGTATCGAAACCATGGGCAGCGTGATGACGCCGCTGATCACCAAAAACACCACGATCCCGACCAAGCACAGCCAGGTGTTCTCTACCGCTGAAGACAACCAGTCTGCGGTAACCATCCACGTGCTGCAGGGTGAGCGTAAGCGCGCCAGCGATAACAAATCTCTGGGCCAGTTTAACCTGGACGGCATCCAGGCGGCGCCGCGCGGCATGGCGCAGATCGAAGTGACCTTCGATATCGATGCCGACGGCATCCTGCACGTGTCTGCCAAAGACAAGAACACCGGTCGTGAGCAGAAGATCACCATCAAGGCATCTTCTGGCCTGAACGAAGACGAAATCCAGAAAATGGTGCGCGACGCCGAGCTGAACGCTGAAGCTGACCGCAAGTTCGAAGAGCTGGTACAGACGCGTAACCAGGCGGATCACCTGATCCACGGCACTCGCAAGCAGCTGGAAGAAGCGGGCGACAAACTGCCGGCGGAAGACAAAACGGCGATCGAAGCGGCGCTGAAGGATCTGGAAGCGGCGGTGAAAGGCGAAGATAAAGCCGAGATCGAAGCGAAGACTCAGGCGCTGGTGCAGGTTTCCGGCAAACTGCTGGAAATGGCTCAGGCGCAGCAGGCTCAGCAGGGTGCTGACGCCGGCGCGGACAACGCGGCGCAGAAAGACGACGACGTGGTTGACGCCGAGTTCGAAGAAGTTAAAGACAAAAAATAATCGCCCTTAAGCGGGCACGGGGCGGCCGAGGTGTCGTTCCCGGAAACCAGCACGGGCGTCGAGGCAACTCTGCGCCCGTGCACGCATGTTAAGGGTAAGCGAAAGAATGGCGAAGAAAGACTATTACGAGATTCTCGGCGTCAGCAAGACGGCGGATGAACGTGAGATCAAAAAGGCGTATAAACGCCTGGCGATGAAATACCATCCTGACCGCAACCAGGAACAAGACGCCGAAACCAAGTTTAAAGAAGTTAAAGAAGCTTACGAAGTTCTGACCGACGACCAGAAACGCGCGGCCTACGACCAGTATGGGCACGCGGCCTTTGAACAGGGCGGCATGGGCGGCGGCGGCTTTGGCGGCGGCGCCGACTTCAGCGATATCTTTGGCGACGTGTTTGGCGACATCTTCGGCGGAGGCCGCCGTCAGCGCGCCAGCCGCGGTTCCGATCTGCGCTATAACATGGAGCTGACCCTCGAGGAAGCGGTACGTGGCGTCACCAAAGAGATCCGCATCCCGACGCTGGAAGAGTGCGACGTCTGCCACGGCAGCGGCGCCAAACCGGGCAGCTCGCCGGTGACCTGTCCAACCTGTCACGGTCAGGGCCAGGTGCAGATGCGTCAGGGCTTCTTCACCGTGCAACAGGCGTGTCCGCACTGCCATGGCCGCGGTCAGATTATCAAAGATCCGTGCAACAAGTGCCACGGCCACGGCCGGGTAGAAAAATCCAAGACGCTGTCGGTGAAAATTCCGGCTGGCGTCGATACCGGCGACCGCATCCGCCTGGCGGGTGAAGGTGAAGCCGGCGAACACGGCGCACCGGCGGGCGATCTGTACGTTCAGGTGCAGGTGAAGGCGCACCCGATCTTCGAGCGTGAAGGCAACAACCTGTACTGTGAAGTGCCGATCAACTTCGCCATGGCGGCGCTGGGCGGCGAGATTGAAGTGCCGACGCTGGACGGCCGGGTGAAACTGAAGGTGCCTTCGGAGACCCAAACCGGCAAGCTGTTCCGCATGCGCGGCAAGGGCGTGAAATCGGTGCGCGGCGGCAGCCAGGGCGACCTGCTGTGCCGCGTGGTGGTGGAAACCCCGGTCAATCTGAACGACAAGCAGAAGCAGCTGCTGCGTGAGCTGGAAGAGAGCCTGGGTGGCCCGTCCGGCGACAAGAACAGCCCGCGTTCGAAGAGCTTCTTCGACGGGGTGAAAAAGTTCTTTGACGATCTGACTCGCTAACCTACTGTTTCTTTTGGTTTATGTACGAACCCCGGACTTCTGTTCCGGGGTTTTTATTTGCGCGCCAAACCGCAAATTCCATAATATAAGTGTGACTTATTCGTGCTTTTTATCGGTTTTTCCGAGCCATTTAGCATTTATAAACTTATTTTTTCGAACTAAAACGCCCTCTATACTCACTTCATGACTGTGGTTCGCAGGGCGCTACGTCCTGCACAGATTTGGAGAGACGTACTGTGACCAACATCATTCGTCAATTTTTACGTCAGGAAGCCGCGGGCGGTATCATTCTGATCGCGGCGGCGATCGTCGCCCTGATCATGGCCAACACCCCGGCGCAGGGGATCTATCAGGCATTCCTTAACCTGCCGGTGATGGTGAAGATTGCTTCGCTGGAGATCGCCAAGCCGCTGCTGCTGTGGATCAACGATGGCCTGATGGCCATCTTCTTCTTGGTGGTGGGGCTGGAGGTCAAGCGCGAGCTGATGCAAGGCTCGCTGTCCGGGCGCGATAAGGCGGTGTTTCCGGCGATCGCCGCGCTGGGCGGCATGCTGGCGCCGGCGCTGATTTACCTGCTGTTCAACGGCGCGGATGACGTCACCCGCCAGGGTTGGGCGATCCCGGCCGCGACCGATATCGCCTTCGCGCTTGGCGTAATGGCGCTGCTGGGCAACCGCGTGCCGACCAGCCTGAAAGTGTTCCTGCTGGCGTTGGCGATCATCGACGACCTGGGCGTGATTATCATCATCGCACTGTTCTACACCCACGAAGTGTCGATGGTGGCGCTGGGCGTGGCGGCGGCGGCGACGGCGCTGCTGGCGGTAATGAACTGGCGCGGCGTGGGCAAGACCTCGTTATACATGATGGTTGGCCTGGTGTTGTGGGTGGCGATCCTCAAGTCTGGGGTGCATGCGACGCTGGCCGGGGTGATCGTCGGCTTTATGATCCCGTTGAACGTCAAAAAGGGGCCATCGCCGTCGGAAACGCTGGAGCATGAGTTGCACCCTTGGGTCGCGTTTATGATCCTGCCGCTGTTCGCTTTCGCCAACGCCGGGGTCTCTTTGCAGGGCGTATCGCTGGAAGGGTTAACGTCGCTGCTGCCGGTCGGGATTGCGGCTGGGCTGTTTATCGGCAAGCCGCTGGGGATTTTCCTCTTCAGCCTGCTGGCGGTGAAAATGGGCATCGCCCGTTTGCCTGAAGGCATCGGCTTCAAACAGGTGTTTGCCGTTTCGGTGCTCTGCGGCATTGGTTTCACCATGTCGATTTTTATCGCCTCGCTGGCGTTTGGCGATGCAGATGCGGCGCTCAGCACCTATTCCCGCCTGGGGATCCTGTTGGGCTCCACCACTGCGGCGGTGGTAGGGTATGGATTGCTGCGTCTGGCGTTGCCGCGCGTGCGTTAATCCTGAATGTGTCCGGTAAAGGCACATAATAAAATGGCTGGTCGGAGCTGTACGGTATAAAATATGTGCAGCTTCGGCCGTTCTTCGTTGGGACTAATGGGGTTATACGTTGTCTGAAGCAGGGAAAGGAAGTTTGTCGCTCGTCACGGCACACCGTTTGCCGCTGCGAAACGTTGTTAAGGAGAGCCGCTCGTGAGGATGTCGCATATCAACTTTAATCACCTTTACTATTTCTGGCAGGTCTGCAAGGCCGGTTCCGTGGTTGGTGCCGCCGAAGCGTTGTTTCTGACGCCGCAGACCATCACCGGCCAGATCAAAGCGCTGGAAGAGCGGTTGGACGGCAAGCTGTTCAAACGCCAGGGGCGCGGGTTGGTGCCTTCGGAGCTGGGGCAGTTGGTGTTCCGCTATGCCGACAAGATGTTTATGCTCAGCCAGGAAATGCTGGATATCGTCAACTACCGCAAAGAGTCCAACCTGCTGTTCGACGTCGGCGTAGCGGATGCGCTGTCGAAGCGGCTGGTCAGCCAGGTATTGGAAACGGCGGTGGTGGTGGACAACGAGCAGATCCACTTGCGTTGCTTTGAATCGACGCACGAGATGCTGCTGGAGCAGCTTAGCCAGCACAAGCTGGATATGATCCTCTCGGATTGCCCGGTGGACTCCAGCCAGCAGGAAGGGCTGTTCTCGCTGAAGCTGGGCGAGTGCGGCATCAGCTTTTTCTGTCGCCAACCGGCGCCGGACCTGCCGTTCCCGGCTTGTCTGGAGCAGCGCAAGCTGCTGATCCCCGGCCGCCGTTCGATGTTGGGGCGCAAGCTGCTCAACTGGTTCAATACGCAGGGCATTCAGGTGGAAATTCTGGGCGAGTTTGACGATGCGGCGCTGATGAAGGCCTTCGGCATGTACCACAATGCGATCTTCGTGGCGCCGACGCTGTATGCGCAGGATACCTACAACGATGACAACGTGGTGGAGATTGGGCGTATCGACAGCGTGCAGGAGGAGTATTACATCATCTTCGCCGAGCGCATGATCCAGCATCCGGCGGTGCAGCGCGTCTGCAACAAAGACTTCTCGGCGCTGTTTTCCTGCTAGCGGTTCACTGAACGCAGGACGTAAAAAAACCGGCCTGAGCCGGTTTTTTTATCAAGCAGATAACGAAATGCTTATTGCATTGCGTTGATGCGTGCAGTCAGGTTTGACTTATGACGCGCTGCTTTGTTTTTGTGGATCAGGCCTTTAGCTGCCTGACGGTCCACCAGTGGTTGCATTACCAGGAATGCATTTTGTGCTGCTTCTTTGTCGCCAGCTGCGATAGCTGCGTCTACCTTCTTGATGAAGGTACGCACCATTGAGCGACGGCTTGCGTTATGCTTGCGGCGTTTCTCAGACTGTACGGCGCGTTTCTTAGCTGATTTGATATTAGCCAAGGTCCAACTCCCAAATATATTCTATTGAGGACAATTCAAAGGCCGAGGAATATGCCCTTTTAGCCTTCGTTTGTCAATGGATTTGTGCAAATAAGCGCCGTTTGTACAGGCGGCACTCGCTACGTTGTGATGGCGCAGGATTTTACCAGCTTCGCTCTTGGGAATACAGTGTTTCGCGAGAAAATTCGCCAATGTTTTGCCGCGGCGGGCGCAAGCCGTTGGCCGCGGTCGAGAATCGCCCCGGCAACGCCGGATAAACTGCGGCGAAGCCGTTTCACGCGCAGATTATCTCCGGTATGGTATGTCTATTACATAAAGGCACCAATCGCGGGTTAACCTTACCGGCTGTACAAGGTATAATCCGCCGATTTCCACTGTTTTGAGCCAGCTATGGAGCTAATTCGCGGCATTCACAATATCCGGGCGCGCCACCATGGTTGCGTGCTCACCATCGGCAACTTTGACGGCGTACACCGCGGTCATCAGGCGCTGCTGGAGCAGTTGAAGCAACAAGGGCAACGCCTCGGGCTGCCGGTGATGGTCATGATCTTTGAGCCGCAGCCGCTGGAGATGTTCGCCGCAGACAAGGCGCCGGCCCGCTTGACGCGCCTGCGCGACAAGGCCAACTATCTGGCGCAGGCGGGCGTCGATTACCTGCTGTGCGTCAAGTTCGATCCGCGTTTCGCCGCCAACACCGCGCAGGCGTTCGTCGCCGAGCTGCTGGTGGAAAAACTGGGCGTCAAATTCCTGATGGTGGGGGATGATTTTCGCTTTGGCGCCGGGCGTCAGGGCGATTTTCCGCTATTGCAGCAGGCCGGAAAAGAGCACGGCTTCGACGTAGTCAGCACCCCGACCTTCCGCGAAGGCGATCGGCGCATCAGCAGCACCGCGATCCGCACCGCGCTGAGCGAGGACGATCTGCCGCTGGCGGAGACCCTGTTGGGCCACCCGTACAGCATCTCCGGGCGCGTGGTGCACGGCGATGAGCTGGGGCGCACCATCGGCTTCCCGACCGCCAATCTGCCGCTCAAGCGTCTGGTGGCGCCGGTGAAAGGAGTGTATGCGGTGGAAGTGTATGGCCTGGGGCCGAAGCCGCTGCCGGGCGTGGCCAATATCGGCACGCGCCCGACCGTCGCCGGCGTGCGCCAGCAGCTGGAAGTGCATCTGCTGGATGTCACAATGGATCTTTACGGGCGCCATATTGAGGTGGTGCTCCGCGCAAAATTGCGCAATGAACAGCGGTTTGCTTCGCTGGATGCCCTGAAGCAGCAAATCGCCAATGATGTGGTGACGGCCCGGAAGTTCTTCGGGTTAAAAACACTGGTTTAATCGTTTACCCTAAACAATTCGAGTTGCATCGCGGCGGCAACCGCGCGAACCCCGATGAGCTTGCACAGGCAAGTGATTCGGGTGAGAAAGGGCGGCCGACAAAGATGCAGCTTGAAGTGCGACGGGTAAATAGCCGAAAACGGAAACGAGAATCTCATGAGTGACTACAAGAATACCCTGAACTTGCCGGAAACAGGGTTCCCGATGCGCGGCGATCTCGCCAAGCGCGAACCTGGCATGCTGCAACGTTGGTATGAACAGGATCTGTACGGGATTATTCGTACTGCCAAAAAGGGCAAAAAAACCTTCATTTTGCATGACGGCCCTCCGTATGCGAACGGCAGCATTCACATTGGTCACTCGGTTAACAAGATTCTCAAAGACATTATCATCAAGTCGAAAGGGATGGCCGGCTTCGACTCGCCTTATGTGCCGGGTTGGGATTGCCACGGCCTGCCGATCGAACTGAAGGTTGAGCAACTGTACGGCAAGCCGGGCGAGAAGCTGACGGCGGCCGAGTTCCGCCAGAAGTGCCGCGAGTACGCGGCCGAGCAGGTTGAAGGCCAGAAGAAGGACTTCATCCGCCTGGGCGTGTTGGGCGACTGGGATCGTCCGTACCTGACGATGGACTTCAAAACCGAAGCCAACATCATCCGCGCGCTGGGCAAGATCATCAGCAACGGCCACCTGCTGAAAGGCGCCAAGCCGGTTCACTGGTGCACCGACTGCGGCTCGTCGCTGGCGGAAGCGGAAGTGGAGTACTACGACAAGACTTCGCCGTCGATCGACGTGAGCTTCCATGCGGCCGATGCGACTGCCGTGGCGGCTAAGTTCGGCGTGAGCCACTTCAGCGGCGCCATCTCCCTGGTTATCTGGACCACCACTCCGTGGACCCTGCCGGCCAACCGCGCGATCTCGCTGCACCCGGACTTCACCTATCAGTTGGTGCAGGTTGACGGCCAGTGCCTGATCCTGGCGGCCGAACTGGTGGAAAGCGTGATGAAACGCGCCGGCATCACCGAGTGGACGGTGCTGGGCAGCTGCAAAGGCGCCGATCTGGAGCTGCTGCGCTTCAAACACCCGTTCATGGACTTCGACGTGCCGGCGATCCTCGGCGAGCATGTGACCCTGGACGCCGGTACCGGTGCGGTGCACACCGCGCCTGGCCACGGCCCGGACGACTTCGTGATCGGCCAGAAATACGGCCTGGAAGTGGCCAACCCGGTAGGGCCGAACGGCTGCTACCTGACCGGCACCTACCCGCTGCTGGACGGCAAGTTCGTCTTCAAGGCCAACGATCTGATCGTCGATCTGCTGCGTGACAAAGGCGCGCTGCTGCACGTCGAGAAGTTCCTGCACAGCTATCCGTGCTGCTGGCGCCACAAGACGCCGATCATCTTCCGCGCTACGCCGCAATGGTTCATCAGCATGGATCAGAAAGGCCTGCGTCAGCAGTCGCTGGAAGAGATCAAGGGCGTGCAGTGGATCCCGGATTGGGGCCAGGCGCGCATCGAAATGATGGTCGCCAACCGCCCGGACTGGTGCATCTCGCGTCAGCGCACCTGGGGCGTGCCGATGTCGCTGTTCGTGCATAAAGAGACCGAGCAGCTGCACCCGCGCAGCGTTGAGCTGATGGAAGAAGTGGCCAAACGCGTCGAGCAAGACGGCATTCAGGCCTGGTGGGATCTGGACGCGGCCGACATCCTCGGCGCGGAAGCCGCCGACTACGTGAAAGTGCCGGATACGCTGGACGTGTGGTTCGATTCCGGTTCCACCCACGCCTCGGTTGTCGACGTGCGTCCTGAATTCAACGGCCACGGCGCCGACATGTATCTGGAAGGCTCCGACCAACACCGCGGCTGGTTCATGTCATCGCTGATGATTTCCACCGCGATGAAGGGCAAGGCGCCGTACAAGGAAGTGCTGACCCACGGCTTCACCGTCGACGGCCAGGGCCGCAAGATGTCCAAATCGATCGGCAACACCGTCAGCCCGCAGGACGTGATGAACAAGCTGGGCGGCGACATTCTGCGTCTGTGGGTGGCGTCGACCGATTACACCGGCGAGATCGCGGTGTCTGACGAGATCCTCAAGCGCTCCGCCGACTCTTATCGCCGCATCCGCAACACCGCGCGCTTCCTGCTGGCCAACCTGAACGGGTTCGAGCCGAGCACCGATTGCGTGGCGCCGGAAGACATGGTGGTGCTGGATCGCTGGGCGGTCGGCCGCGCGCTGGCGGCGCAGCGGGATATCGAGCAGGCTTACGCCAACTACGATTTCCACGAAGTGGTGCAGCGCCTGATGCAGTTCTGTTCGGTCGAGATGGGCTCCTTCTACCTGGATATCATCAAGGATCGTCAGTACACCGCGAAGAGCGACAGCGTCGCCCGCCGCAGCTGCCAGACCGCGCTGTATCACATCGTCGAAGCGCTGGTGCGCTGGATGGCGCCGATCATGTCATTCACCGCAGACGAGATCTGGGGCTTCATGCCGGGCAAACGCGCGCAGTACGTGTTCACTGAAGAGTGGTACGACGGCCTGTTCGGGCTGGCGGAAGGCGAGTCGATGAACGACGCTTTCTGGGCTGAGCTGCTGAAAGTGCGCGGCGAAGTGAACAAGGTGCTGGAGCAAGCGCGTGCCGACAAACGCCTCGGCGGTTCGCTGGAAGCGGCGGTGACGCTGTATGCCGACAGCGAGTTGGCGGCGCGTCTGAACAGCCTGCAGGATGAGCTGCGCTTTGTGCTGCTGACCTCTGCGGCAAGCGTTGCGCCTTTGGCGGATGCGCCGGCCGACGCGCAGGCTTCCGAGCTGCTGAAAGGGCTGAAAATCGCCTTCAGCACGGCGCCAGGTGAGAAGTGCCCGCGCTGCTGGCATTACACCACCGATATCGGCCTGGTGGCGGAGCACGCAGACATCTGCGGCCGCTGTGTGAGCAACGTCGCCGGTGACGGCGAGAAGCGTAACTTTGCCTGAGAACTCGCGCCTGATGAGTAAACCAATTTGTTCGACCGGCCTGCGTTGGCTGTGGGTTGTAGTGGCGGTGCTGGCGCTGGATTTTGGCAGCAAGCAGTGGATCCTTGCTAACTTTACGCTGGGCCAGTCCCAGCCGTTGATCCCGTCGTTCAACCTGTTTTACGCGCGCAACTACGGCGCCGCGTTCAGCTTCCTGGCCGATCACGGCGGTTGGCAGCGCTGGTTCTTCGCCGGCATCGCCATCGCCATCGTCGCGGTGCTGCTGGTGATGATGTACCGCAGCGCGGCGCAGCAGAAGCTGAACAACATCGCCTACGCCTTCATCATCGGCGGGGCGCTGGGCAACCTGTTCGATCGCCTGTGGCACGGTTTTGTGGTCGATTTCATCGACTTCTACGTCGGTGATTGGCACTACCCGACCTTCAATCTGGCGGACAGCTTTATCTGCGTGGGCGCGGCGATGATCGTGCTGGAAGGTTTCTTGTCGCCGGCGAACAAAGACGCAAAGAGTAAAGGTGAGTAATATGACGGCTCAGGTTATCAGTGACAGCGCGGTGCTGGTTCACTTCACGCTGAAACTGGAAGACGGTTCGACCGCCGAATCCACCCGCAGCAGCGGCAAACCGGCGCTGTTCCGCCTGGGTGACGGCAGCCTGTCGGCGCCGCTGGAAGAGCAACTGCTCGGCCTGCGCGCGGGCGACAAGCGCGCCTTTACCCTGCAGCCGGAAGCGGCGTTCGGCGCGGAGAACCCGGATCTGGTCCAGTTCTTCTCGCGCCGCGACTTCGCGGAAACCGGCGTGCCGGACGTGGGCACCATCATGCTGTTTACCGCCATCGACGGCAGCGAAATGCCGGGCGTGGTGCGCGCGGTGGCGGAGGATTCAATCACCGTCGATTTCAACCATCCGCTGGCGGGCCATCCGGTGACCTTCGACATCGAAGTGCTGGAGATCGATCCGCAGCAGGAGGAGACGCATGCAAATATTGCTGGCTAACCCGCGCGGCTTCTGCGCCGGGGTTGATCGTGCGATCAGCATCGTGGAACGCGCGCTGGAGCTATATGGCGCGCCGATCTACGTGCGACATGAAGTGGTGCACAACCGCTACGTGGTCGACAGCCTGCGTGAGCGCGGCGCGGTGTTTATCGAAGAGATCGCCGAAGTGCCGGACGGCTCTATCCTGATCTTCTCGGCGCACGGCGTTTCTCAGGCGGTGCGCGCCGAAGCCAAGGCGCGCGATCTGACCATGCTGTTCGACGCCACCTGTCCGCTGGTGACCAAGGTGCATATGGAAGTGGCGCGCGCCAGCCGCCGCGGCACCGAAGCGATCCTGATCGGCCATGCCGGGCACCCGGAGGTGGAAGGCACCATGGGCCAGTACAGCAACCCGCAGGGCGGCATGTACCTGGTCGAATCGCCGGAAGACGTGTGGAAGCTGCAGGTGAAAGACGAAAACAACCTGTGCTTCATGACGCAGACCACGCTGTCGGTTGATGATACCTCGGACGTGATCGATGCGCTGCGTCAGCGCTTCCCGAGCATTATCGGTCCGCGCAAGGATGACATTTGCTACGCCACCACCAACCGTCAGGAAGCGGTGCGCAACCTGGCCGGCGATGCGGACGTGGTGCTGGTGGTGGGGTCGAAGAACTCTTCCAACTCTAACCGTCTGGCCGAACTGGCGCAGCGCGTGGGCAAACCGGCTTATCTGATCGATTCGGCGGCGGATATTCAGGAAAGCTGGCTGAGCGAAGCGCGCAATATCGGCGTTACCGCCGGCGCCTCGGCGCCGGACGTGCTGGTGCAGGAGGTGATCTCTCGCCTGAAAGCGCTGGGTGGCCTGGACGTGCATGAAATCAGCGGGCGCGAAGAGAACATCGTGTTCGAAGTGCCGAAAGAGCTGCGCGTGGACGTCCGTCAGATTGACTGAGGTGCGTGAGTGAATGACAACGGGGGGCTTAGGCTTCCCGTTTTTTTTGGAAAGCGAGCCGCGTAAAAAATAACACTCCATGCATATTCAAATTTTCTGCTAACTAAAGTCAAATTTATTCTGAGTATTTGAAATAACGTCGGTGTGGTTAATTATATAGGCTGGCGAAAAGTCATTAATAAGAATATCATTAGGCTGCAATCTAAATAGGCCCGGTGTTGGCAAAGTGATTACAATAATTACAATAATGGATGTTGCAGATGTTTCTTATTTTATTCCTGCCGAATATGTTCTACGGCGGTTAATCCCTTCTCCTGCAAATAGAGTTTCATATGTTCCAGCAATCGTCTGACTTTTAATGGTTGGATCTCCCTACGTGGCATAATGGCGTAGCAATTAATTTCCGGTAAGCGCCAATCGGGCAATATTTCAATCAGCTCGCCGCTGCGCAATTCACGTTCAACATTGGCGAAGAAATTGCGAATGATGCCCTTGCCGGTCAACGCCAACTCCTTCATCGCCATACCGCTGTTGGTGAACAAACGCCCGGTCATGCGCATGCGGTGTTCATCGCCGTTGCGATGGATAAGACGGACAAACTGTGGGTTGCCGAGCGGCGTAAAGGTGACCCAATGGTGATGGGTCAGCGCCTGCGGCGAATCCGGCACGCCGTGGTGTGCCAGGTAGGCCGGTGAGGCGCACAACACTTCGCGGCAGCGGGCCAACCGCGTGGAAACGTAGCTGGAATCAGCCAGCACGCCGCCGCGTATCGCCAGATCGATGCGTTGCGCGATCAGGTCTATCTTCTCATCGTGGATCTCCAGCCGCAGCGTGAGCCGAGGATGCTCGTCGAGAAAGCTTTGCAACGCCGGCACCAGATAGTGAGTGGCGAATTCGGTGGAAGTGGCGACGCGCAGTTCGCCGACCAGTTCTCCGCGCAGCGCGGCGATCCGTTGTTGGCCACGTTCGGCAGCGTGGATCATCAGCAGGCAATCTTCATAAAAACACAATCCTGCTTCGGTCAGACTCAATGAACGCGTCGATCGCAACAGTAATTGAATGCCCAGATGCTCCTCCAGCTGGCGAATATGTTGGCTGACGGCGGAGGTCGTCATGCCCAATTCTTTTGCCGCCATGCTGAATGCGCCGCAATCGACCACTTTTGAGAAAATGGCCATGCGTTTTAAAATATTGCTCATAGTTTGTTAAGCACAACTTAACCAAGATTGTGAATTATACGGGCTAATAATATAGCATCATCTCTTCTATATTGCCTGAAGCATATAAACGACGGGCTGATTATTATTTTGCAGAGATTTTTTCTCTTTTTGATAAATCTTATTGCGCTTATCAATAATACTCCCGCACCACATCGTAACAGGAGCTCATTGTGGACAGCGCTCAGAAAGAAGAAATATCGTTAAAGATCCTACGTGAATTATTGCAATACCGCCGCCGTTTCCCCGGCGACGACACCTCGATCGCTGAAGAAGAACGGCGGGTCACTCAGGTGCAATTGCCGCGCATTCGGGCATTCATCGAAA